>PGXT01000268.1 GCA_002839285.1 Spirochaetae bacterium HGW-Spirochaetae-5
CTGTGCCTCCTGGTGATTCCATCGGATGATTTCTTATCAAATAATTTTCTATATATAGAACCGGCCATTAGAGTTTGTCAAGAATCTTACCGGTTTTATTAATTTAACTTCTTAAGTGTTAATACAAATTTGTTATATGACAAAGAGTTGACTATTCTGTGTTGTCATGAAAAGATCTGAACATATTTTTTATTACATTTTTGAATTAAATTAAAGATTTATATTAAAGTATAATTTGCGGTAGTCCTGATTTATATTCAAGAGCGCGTATGCTTCGCATACGCGGGGTTGGGGATTACGGGGGCGCGGCCCCCGTAATCCCCAACCCCGCACAGCGCGTAGCGCTGTGCCCCGGGAAAAAGGCGTGTTCGTATTTTATAAGGCAGAGTCTGCATAACGGAGGGACTAAAATGTTATTAGAACATTTATCAGATGGTACTACATTGGAATCTTTAATGAATGAAGTAAAAGGTCTTGAAGTTGATATTCCCGAGGAGGACGATTATAATAAGGAAACCTGGCCTGAAATTAAAACAAAAAGATTTATCTCCACTTATGAAAAAATAAAAGGGCGCGACGGATTGTGGCAGCTAAGTTTTAATAAAGATATTTTATACAGGATACAATTTAATATAGACTTCGATTCGAAGTCGGAAAATGCCTACAATAACTGTATGGATATATGCAAAGCCGTTATAAAAATCAACAATACTATCCGCGGAATGAATGAATCGCTAACCGGAAATTACCGTAGAACCTACCTGGAGTTCAAAAGCGAAGCAATGTCCGACCGGGGAATTCCCCATGGTCATTATATTCAGTTTGCAGATTGTACATGGAAAAACAGCATCAAAACCGCTTATCTCTCTGCCGGATGCATCTGGCCCGAATTAATGACAGTGGAATACAGGGAGGAGCCGGTTTTATAATTGTGAAATGAGGTTTTTTTGTTACTGTTTAAAAACCGGCGGGCATTTTATCCCCGCCGCGCACCATTTGGGATGGAGAATGATTTTTTCATAAGCATAAGAATAATATTTTTTTAATAGAATAACTTGTTTTTGCTCTTTTATGGGTATATAATGAAAGTGTGCTATATAGACGTCCTGATTAGTTCTCGTAAAGTAAAACAGGGTAAATTTGAAAGATAGGATTTTTAAATCGTTTGACCTTGAGCCGAAATCTGATAAAGAAGAAATGCAGAGCATAGTAAGTGATTATGTTAATACAGATAATAATAAGAAAAATCTGTTAAATAGTACTGAACTTCAGGCATAAGGGGTTTTCCAGAGGGGTTTTCGGGATTATCAAATCGGGAATATGGATAAGTTTAGATTCAAAAAGGGGATAAATTATGAGAGTGAGAATGCTATGAAGCCGGATTCTGCAAAACTGCGCAAAAAGGCTGAAGATCTTCTAAAGAAAAAAAATAAAACAGGAACTGAACTTTCTGAAACTGATATTTTAAGACTGATCCATGAGCTTGAGGTGCATCAGATTGAGCTGGAACTGCAGAATGAAGAACTTATTGCCGCAAAAGAACAGGCAGAGGCTGCCACAGATAAATATATTGAACTATATGATTTTGCGCCTGTATGTTATTTTACAATTAATAGA
>PGXT01000090.1 GCA_002839285.1 Spirochaetae bacterium HGW-Spirochaetae-5
TGGTGAGCATTGCCTTTTAACTGCTGTTGACATCACTGAACAAAAAAATGCAGAAGATGCAATTGGAAAATTACTTGAAGAAAAGAGTCTTTTATTAAAAGAAGTACACCATCGTATCAAAAACAATATGAATACAATCAGAGGACTTGTTTCTCTTCAGGTGATATCTTCGACGAATCCTTCAACAATCTCCGCTCTGCAGGATACTGAAAGCCGCATAAAGAGTATGGTTATGCTTTATGACAAGCTTTACTCTTCCGAAAATTACAAAGAAATGTCTGTCAAAGACTATCTGGAGCCTCTGGCAAGGGATATTGTTAACTGTTTCCCGGACAGCGGAAAAATTACAATTAAAACTGAGGTTGACGATATTATAATGAGTTTTCAGTCTCTTTCACCATTGGGTATAATTGTAAATGAACTTATAACTAACATGATGAAGTACGCTTTCATCGGCAGAGATTCCGGAGTGATATCTATCACAGCCGCGATGAAAGACTTTCATGTGGAAGTTTCCATACAGGATGACGGGAACGGGATTCCTGAATCGGTTAATTTTGAAAACTCAACAGGTTTCGGTATGGGGCTTGTAGGTATGCTTACAGAACAGATGGACGGTAGTATCAGGATTGAACGGGGGGAGGGGACTAAGTTTATACTGGAATTGGTTGCCTGATTATCAGTTATGTAAGTTATAATTTTAAAACGGAAAGTGAGGATTTATGTGTGATACGCTTATAGCATTAAAATCATCAACAGTAAACAATATCGCAATCTTCGGGAAAAATTCCGATCGTCCTCCGAACGAAAGTCAGCATCTTGCCTTTTTTCCGGCATGTGAGCACCCTGCCGGGAGCAAAGTTAAATGCACATATATTGATATTCCGCAGGTTAAAAAAACAAACGCTGTATTATTATCCAAGCCGTTCTGGATGTGGGGCGCAGAGATCGGCGTGAATGAGCATGGCCTTGTTATCGGAAACGAGGCGGTCTTTTCAAAAATTCCCGCTAATAAAAAACCGGCGCTGCTTGGTATGGATATGCTTCGCGCGGCTCTTGAGCGTGCGAAAGAACCTCGTGAAGCGATGCAGGTTATCATCGATCTTCTTGAAGAGTTCGGGCAGGGGGGCAACTGTATCCATGACGGGGAGCTGTATTATCACAACAGTTTTATCATTGCCAATGCCGATGACGCCTGGGTGCTTGAAACTGTGGACAGGCAGTGGGCAGCGAAACAACTGAAAGATGTTTATTCAATTTCAAACTGCCTCACACTTGGCAATGAGTATGATATGGCCTCTCCCGGTTTAGTTGAGCTTTCTCTGAAGAAGGGATTATCCAGGTCAGGAGCTGATTTTAATATGGCGAAGGATTATTCTGATTTTATTTTTACAAAATTCAGCAAGGGTCCCGTTCGTAGAGAGAGGACTCTCTGCGCACTTGAAGAGCAGAATGGAGATGTGAGCGTTGAATCGATGATGAAAATTCTCCGCGGGCATAAGAAAGAAAATTTTGATCCGCGGAACGGTATAGCAAATGTTGAT
Organism: Spirochaetae bacterium HGW-Spirochaetae-5; assembly: GCA_002839285.1. Taxonomy (GTDB): domain Bacteria; phylum Spirochaetota; class UBA4802; order UBA4802; family UBA5550; genus WRGT01. Next base: position 1,545 of record PGXT01000090.1, read on the forward strand.
GTCTGTATGCATGCAGGATTTGGACCTGTCCGGGTTTCACAGACAACCGCGTCGATGATAGTTTATCTGGATAAAAACAGGCCGCTGATATTTGCAACAGGCACATCGGCTCCATGTACGGGAATTTTTAAACCGTTCTGGATGGATATATTACAGGGATTTGATTTCGGCGCTGTTCCGGGGGATTGTGCAGATACATCACTTTTCTGGAAACATGAAAAACTTCATCGGGCTGTTCTGCTCAATTATCCCGAACGTATAAAATCCTATGCTTCAGACCGGGATAAAATGGAGAAGCAGTTCATGAATGGGGCGTTTGAACTTCACAATAGTAACGCTTCTCCGGATAAACGGCGGAAGTATTCAAGGGAGTGTTTTGACCTGAGTACAGCCGCGGAAGATGAGTGGCTTAAACGTGCAGAAAAAGTTCCTGTAAGGAAGAGCTTTTTTTATGGCGGCGCATGGAAAGGTTTTAATAAAAAGGCGGAAATAATACTATAACAAACATTATAGTGTGTTGACCGTGTGATTTTAAATCAATAATTATAAATGTAAATTGCTGTGTTATAAGTAATTTATCAGCCATAAACTTGAAATCCCCCCGATAAAGAACTATTTAGTGAGTAATCATACGGTTTGTTAATGGCTGCATAACCGTGAAAAGAATTATTAAGTATCCCGAGGGGAAGAGTATAAATTTTTTTTAGGATTATATTTCCCGGATATTTTCTTCTTGACCGGGTTAATTTTATTAATAAGATTAATATATATGGCGTTATTAATACCGGATTGGAGGAATTGATGAAAAAAATTATTATGTCTCTCTTTATTGCTGCTTTTGCAGTTCTTTGTGTACCATCTCTTCATGCAGCGGATTCTGCAGAGGGATATTGGAAGAGCATTGATGAAAAAGGGAAAATTACAGCATACTGGAAGATGTGGGTGCAGGGGGGCGAGCTTAGAGGAACAATTGTTAAGGTTCCGAATCAGGTCGATTCAACTCTTTGCACTGAGTGCAAAAATGATTCGGCAGGGTTTTATAATCAGCCGATTATAGGCACGACCTGGATGTGGGGATTTAAAAAAGATGGTGATAAATGGACAAAAGGTAAAATTGTTGATTCCGGTAAAGGTGATGTATACTGGGCTTCAGTAAGAGTTATTGACGGCGGAAATTCCGTTGAAATGCGCGGTTCAATAGACAGATGGGGAATGGCCGGGAAAACTCAGATTTGGAAAAGATCTAATGAAGCTGAGGCTAAAGCCGGTAAGGCGAATTAAATAAATACTTGATAATAGTATCTTTTTTTTAAAAGATACTATTATTTACCCCTCCTTTTTTATAATACTAAATACACTATCCATGCTTCGCTTCGTGCCTTAATATATTCTAATCAACCCGGGTTTAACTGCTGAAAAAATGTTTCTTGATCTTTAGTGATATTCCTCTCATTATGACTTTGTTAATTTCCGGGAGTTGAGATAATATCCCGACAGTTCCGATTATTTTCCAGCAGAATATTTTAACGGAGTAACCCCATGTTTGCAAAACGCTTTTCAGATCTGAATCCTTACATCCCCGGAGAGCAGCCGAAGGATCGGGTTTATATAAAACTAAACGCCAATGAAAATCCATATCCGCCGTCGCCGGAAGTGGATAAAGTCTTAAAAGAGTTTAACGCGGATCAGTTCCGGCTCTATCCCGATCCCGATTCTAATGAGTTACGGAATGCAATAGCCGGAATGCTCGGGAACGGTGTTACATCTGAAATGGTTTTTGCCGGGAACGGTTCTGATGAAGTTTTATCATTTGTGTTTTATACTTTCTTTGATGATGATGCACCGCTCTATTTTCCGGAACATACATACAGTTTTTATCCGGTATATTCCGATTACTACGGGATACCTTATAAGAAGATACCTTTGAAAAAAGATTTTTCCATCGATATATCTGCAATGCTTGATGGCAGAAGTTCCGGAATAATATTCGCAAATCCCAATGCTCCGACTGGAATTTATATGCCGCTTTCAGATATCCGTTCAATCCTTGACAGCTATCCCGCAGACCGTGTTGTCGTAGTCGATGAGGCATATATCGATTTCGGCGGAGAGTCGGCTATACCGCTTCTGAAAGAGTATAAGAATCTTGTAATTATCAGAACTTTTTCGAAAAGTTTCTGCTTTGCCGGAGCCAGACTCGGATTTATGATTGCCAATCCGGAGCTGGTTGATGCTGTGTTTACTACAAAAAATTCATTCAACCATTTTCCCGTGGATGCGTTAACTCAGAAGATCGGGGTTGCATCATGCGGTGATTCAAAGTATTATAAAGAGATTTGTAATAAAATCAGTAAAACCCGTGATGATTTCAGTTCACAGCTTCGCGATGCAGGATGGGAGGTTCTCCCTTCAATGGCTAATTTCGTATTTGTCAGAAAAGAGGGGCTCGATGGAGAGAAAATTTATAATGCCGTAAAGTCCAGGGGGATACTGATCCGTTATTTTAACAAACCGGGGATATCAGATTATGTGCGTATTACAATCGGTAAACCGGAGGATATGAAGACATTGTTTGAAATAATGCAGGGGATTGTTTCTTAATGCTGCATCTAATAATGATGTTGTCATTTCGAAGAAGCGATAGCGACTGAGCAGTTCGACAGGCTCACTGACCGTATCCTTAGGTTGCTGAGCCTGTCGAAGCACTCATCCGAAGAATTGATGGGGGTTCGAAATGACAGACTTTAAGCACTTCATAAATTGGTATAGTTAAATATTTAATACCGTCATATAGCAGAAGAGGGGAGCCATGGCTCCCCTCTTCTGCTATATGACGGTATTATTTCGGCAACATTATATCTGTGAGTATCCATCCACAAATTCAGCAAAGCGCTGCGCAACAAGTTTCATCTCATCTAACGGGGGGAGAAAAACAACCCTGAAGTGATCGGGGTGAGGCCAGTTGAATCCTGTTCCCTGTACAAGCATTACTTTTTTCTGTTTCAGAAAATCGAGTACAAATTTCGCGTCATCTTTTACCGGAATTTTATTCAGATCAATCTTCGGGAAAAGGTACATTCCTCCAAGCGGTTTAACGCACGAAATTCCCGGTATTGAATTAAATAATTCGTAGGAAAAATTCCTCTGTTCGCATAACCTTCCCCCCGGAGCAGTCAGGTCAAATATGCTCTGGTAGCCTCCGATGGCGGTCTGCACGGCGTATTGTGCCGGCATGTTGGAACAGAGTCTCATGGACGCAAGAATCCCCAGCCCTTCTATAAAATCTTTCGCATCATCCTTTCGTCCGCTCATTACCATCCAGCCCACGCGGAATCCGCATAGCCGGTGAGATTTAGACAGGCCGTTCATTGTGATAAAGAGAGTTTCATCGGAGAGCGATGCCGCCGGTGTATGTTTAACTCCATCGTACATAACTCTGTCGTAAATTTCATCGGCAAGAACTACCAGCTGGTTTTTAACTGCAATATTTACGATCTTTTCGACTATCTCTTTCGGATAGACAGCACCTGTGGGGTTATTCGGATTTATAATTACTATTGCCTTGGTCTTATGGGTTATCTTGCTTTCAATATCCTCGATATCGGGATACCATAGGCTCTCTTCATCACAGAGATAGTGGACTGCTTTACCTCCGGCAAGATTAGCCGCTCCTGTCCAGAGAGGATAGTCCGGCATTGGTACAAGTATTTCATCTCCGTCATTAAGCAGGCCCTGCATAATCATGACAATAAGTTCGCTGACGCCGTTACCGATAATTATATCCTCAATTCCCACACCGTTTATACCCTTAAGCTGGCAGTCCTGCATAATAGCTTTACGTGCCGAGAAAAGCCCTTTGGAATCACCATATGCTTCAGCAGCACGGAGATTAACAATTACGTCCTGAATGATTTCATCAGGGGCATAGAGACCGAATGCAGAAGGATTTCCGGTATTAAGTTTTATAATTGAGTGCCCTTCACGTTCAAGTCGTGCCGCCTCCTGAACTATAGGTCCCCGTATATCATAAAAAACATTGTCAAGTTTATTGGATTTTCGTATCTCTTTCATCAGCTTCTCCTTTTGAAATAACTCCTGCACGGAAAATTACTCAGCATGTATAATTTACAACACTTATTTCAAAATAATTATCTGTTAAATCGTGTCAATTCAGTTTTCTTTTTAAAAAAACTATATTTGATCAGTGTAGTTTTTTTTTCGAGGTAACGGCACTTCGCGCTGTGTTCCCCTAAAATTAGAATTTATCGTAATAATATTCTGTCAAGAGTCTCTATCAGCTGCTCAAAGGTGTACGGTTTTTTCAGGAAATCTTTAATTCCCAAATCAAGAAGAGGAGTTGTCCTTTCATCTAATCCGAAACCTGATGATAATAAAACTTTTACATCGGGATCGATTTTTATAAGCTCCAGAAAAACTTCGCGTCCCGTACTTCCCGGCATGGAGAAATCAAGAATTACCGCGTCTATATTTTTATAATTGTTTTTAAAAAAAGCCACTCCGCTTCTGCTGTCATCTGAAATATAAGTTTTGTATCCGCATGTTTCCAGCATAATTCGTACTGTCTTTCTTACATCCTCTTCGTCGTCGATAACCATTATCGTTCCTTCTTTTCTGATAGCATTTTTCTTGTTAGTATAAGCAGGACCGGCTTTATCGACGTGATTATCTTTTAAAACAGGGAGATATATATTGAAAATTGTTCCCGATCCATGCTCGGAATAAACATTGATGTGACCATTATGCTGATTTATAATGTTATAAACCATGGACAAACCCAAACCGGTGCCTTTTCCGTTTGTTTTGGTTGTAAAAAACGGATTAAAGATTTTCTGAATGTTTTCTTTTGAAATTCCAATACCGCTGTCTTTTATACCGATGTGCCAGTATTCGCTTTTTTTCATATTCGGGTTAATCTTCAGAAAGAAATCATCAGGTTTAAATCTCTCAATTTTTATTTCAAGGAGTCCACCCCATTTTTCGTTTTTATCCCGCATAAATGTCATCGAATGCGACGAGTTTACTATAAGATTAAGAATTACCTGCTCAATCTGATTACTGTCGCCATTAATGAAGGCGGGCTCATTGTATGGTTTAAAAATAATTTCTATCGATTTATCAATTGTACTTTCTGAAAATTTTATCAGATCATTCAGAAGTTCATTAAGATTAATTTTTGAAGAGTTAAATTCCTGTTTTTTCGCAATTGATAAAAGCTGATTTATTATTCCGGCAGCTCTATCGGCTGATTTTTTCATAATACTCAGATACTCATTAAATTTGTTTTTGTTGGGGAAATCAGTATCCCTGAAATTGAATTCCATCAGCGACAAAGGTGCAGTTATCCCCACGAGCGTGTTGTTGAAATCGTGGGCAAGTCCTCCGGAAAGAGTCCCAAGTGCCTCCATTTTCTGCGCATGTATTAATTTTTCTTCAGCGTTTTTTCTTTCCGTAATATCTATTATATTGGCAAGTATACAAGGTGTTTCATCCAGAACGAATTTCTTCAGAGATACATATGTGTCAAATATCTCTCCGGTGACCGGTCTTCTTGCTGTCCATTCGAAATCTTTTTCCTTCCCGGCTATTACCTCTTCCCATGTAATTCTGACTTTATCTAAGGGATTTTTTGTGTCGGAATAATCTTTTATAATCGAATAACGCAATGCCTCTTTTTTGTTTTCCAGCCCAAACATTTTCAGCATTGTTTCGTTAACATCTATTACATTCCCGTCAAGATCGTGTATCATTACAGCTACATAAATGTTGTTGAATATTTCGGAATATTTTTTTTCACTTAACTGAAGTTTCTTTGTATTGGAACTTATGACTGAAGACAAGTTGTTTACAGATCTAATAATGCGATTAAACTCTTCATATTTGGTATCCGTTAAAATGTTTTCATAGGCTCCACCGGCGACCTCTTCAATTTTTGACTGGATAGTCTCCAGTGGAGGCTTTAAAAGAAAGTATACCGCAAAATATATAAAAGCCCCATTCACTATTAATGAGATAATGATGGTTAAAACAATAAACATTATAAGCATCTTTTGAGCGTTTTTAATCTCCGCATCATCAAACCAGAATTTTGATGTTCCCAGGAAAATATTATTATAAGTGAGGTCGACGGTTATCGGTTCAATGAGTGAGTTTTCGTTGTTAATCTCTTTTATGATGAGACCTTCGGTACTTGAGTGTATCTCTATTCCGGAAAGACTCCCTGATAAAAGATATATTTTTGCATTTTTAATTACGCCTTCATTGTCAACATTATACATCGATCCTGATAGAATTTCAGAAATTTCATAAGCTTTTTTTCGCGTTTTACTGTTGAAGTTAGACACCATTGAGAAAGTGGTGTAAATATAAAAAAGTATCCCGATAATTATAGTGGAGATAATTGACATTGTTATAAACCATAGGAATGTATCGCTGAAAAGCTTTCTCTCGCCTTTGAAAAAATTGCTGATCGTTTTCATCTTCTTTCCGGTCTCACTGAATTAATATCCGCTGTTATAATATGGAATTACTGGTATCTCTTCATCAATTTATCTATCTTTTTATCATTAAGCATATCTTTTATGACCTTTTCTATCTCTTTCATCCTTGATGATAATTGTGATTTTTTTGAAATGCCGATGTATAGTTTTGTTTGTTTATCAGGCTTATATAAAGCCATTTCTACTTTTGCTTTACTGCCGGATTTTACCATGTCATATGAGATATTCGGATCGGTCCCGATTATCGCGTCTACTCTTCCAAGAAGCAGCATTTTTATAAGGTGCGTTTCACTTGATAATTCAACTTTTTTAAGTTTTGTATCTGAATTGAAAGGTTCGAAATAGGCCGATTTGATGGAATGACCTATACTGTATGAATAGAGGTCATTGTAATTTTTAATCAGATGACCCCTCCCTTTTTTTAAGTAAAATACAGGATTTACTGAATAATACGAAGGTTCCGCGTAATTGATATATTCTGCTCTCTCCTCTGTATAGGCAACACCGGTTATAATATCTGAATCTCCAGATTTAATATTTGCAAGGCTTCTTGCCCAGGGGGATCTTTTTATCTGTATTTTTATATTGAGTTTTTTTGATATTTCATTCAATATTTCAATGTCGAGTCCTTTAAAGCCCCGGGGGCTCTCTTTATCTTCAATTCTGAATGGGGCCCATTTTTCAAAATCAACCGTATATATTTTTTCATCGCCCGCATATATTTGCGGTGAGGGGGTTAGAATCAATATAGTCAGAGATAAAGTTGTCAATAAAATCTTTATAAAAGACCTCCCTCTCTGTAAAGCAGTGATTTATTGTCTGGCTTGCGCATGATTTAAATACGCGGAATAAACCGTTCCACATCTCTGCCATTTAGCAGGATAATTCAGATGCAGTTATTAAAAGTGTATGATAATCAATTATTATACACTTTTAATATAATATAAAATTAAATGAAAGTAAAGCTGGCATGGTAAAAAGTTAATGTTTTCGGATGAATTAAACTTATGACAATACTCTTGGCAGATGTCGTGCATTTTAAAATTTAATATTTTTTACTCCCGGAAATAAAAAAAATGTGATTTTACTTGACACTTTTGCCATTGTGTATTAATATATTTTTACGAATTTGATAGGGATAGGGAGATTGAAAGGCTGAATGACTCAGATTTTAAAGCCTTAGATGTAGAAGACACCAAACCCGCTAAACCTGAGTTTCAAATTCGGAGATTCATGAAGTGAGGTACAGATTTTGGTCTCAGATTCATCGTTCTGAAAGGGCTGGTATCCCAAGGATAGCAGCCCTTTCTTCGTTTATAGGGGTTGGATTATTGTTCAGATTTTATCTTATCCCATATTTGAGAATACTTCGTATTGTTCTCCCCGAGATCAAGAAGGTAATCGCATTTTTTCAGAACAGCTGCCGGAGGATTTATAGCCGGGTCTGTCATGAAATCTTTACTCATAAGTTTCTGAGCTTCAAGGTTGGGGGAGAGGTAGTATACAAACTCCATGTTATCCTTTGAGTTTTCCGGCTCAAGAAGAAAGTCTATAAATTTGTATGCCAGATCAGCATTTTTTGAACTTTCAGGTATAACAAAATCATCCTGGCTGATTGATGTACCCTCTTCAGGGAGCGCAAAAGCTATATCCTCATTTTCGCTTATGAGCTGAATGGCGTCACCGTTATATACCTGTATAAGAAAAAATTCCCCCGAGGATAATCCCCTTTTAGCTTCATCTACATCGAATTTAGCAATATTCTTTTTCCATCTTATTACGGTCTCTTTTGCTTTTTCAAGCTCGGCATCGTTCACGGTGTTGTAGTTGTAACCGTTGAATTTAAGAGCAGCGCCGATAACCTCTCTCTGGTCGTTGAGGAGGGTCATCCGTCCGGCTAAATCTGTCCTGTCATACATTGACCACGATGGTTTAAAGTTTTTCACCTTCTTTTTGTTATAGGCTATTCCGCAGTAGGTTACCATGTATGGGATGCTGTATTTCAGTTCAGAGTCGATAGCTTTTCTTACAAAGGGCATATCAAGATTTTTGAGATTTTTCAGTTTTGAATGGTCTATCTCCTGTATCATTTTCTGCTCGTACATTATTTTGGCCATGTATCCGGAAGGGAACAGAATATCATAACCGGAAGCGCCGGCTTTAAGTTTTGCGTAAAGCGCTTCGTTCGAATCGAAATAGTTCATTACCACTTTGCAGTTGTATTTCTGCTCAAACTTTTCGATTACAGCGGGATTCATGTAGTCGGCCCAGTTGTAGATGTGAAGTGTCTGTTTTCCTTTACTGCACGACATTATTGATGCGGATACCATCACAATAGATATTGCTGTTAACAGAATTTTTTTCATTCTTTAGCCTCCAGAAGTTTTTTGCTTATAAATACTACTATAAATGTAAATGCAACCATCAGTACAGATAGAGCGTTTATCACCGACGGTGAACCGTGCCTCATCATACTGTATATGTAAAGGGGGAGGGTTGTAGAGTCGGGCCCCGATACAAAAAAAGTAATAACAAAATCATCAAGTGAAAGTGTAAAGGCGAGCAGCCCCCCCGCAGCGATGCCCGGCATAAGGTAGGGTATCATTATTTTCCTTACCGCGGTCCACCATGTGGCGCCAAGGTCGAGGGCCGCTTCCATTATTGAATAATCGAAATCCTGGAAGCGTCCCAGAACTACCATGGCGACATAGCTGATGCTGAATGTCACATGGGCAAGAAAAATCGTCAAAAGTCCCAGCCCAATTTTCAATGATACGAAAAAGAGGAGCAGGCTTATCCCCATGAGAATGTCAGGAATAACAAGAGGAAAGTATATCAGGACGTTATGGCTCACCTGAAGTTTTGTTTTATATTTGTAAAGTGCAAAGGCGGCAATAGTCCCTAGTATTACCGAAACAAAAGTTGAACTCACTGCTATAATAAGAGTATTGGTCAGGGCATGCCAGATGTTTTTATCTGAAAAGAGTTTCCAGTACCAGTCAAAGGTAAAACCTTTCCAGGCTCCGCCGAATCTTGATGCATTGAATGACTGGGCAAATACAATAATAATAGGGAGATAAAAAAACACAAGAATTGCAATTGTAATATATAGCGGGAATCTGCTTTTTTTCATTTATCATATCCCTATTGATCTTGAATTTTTTTCTTTGAAAAATTTCCGTGTCAATGCAATTGCAGCAGGAAGTATTACCGCAAAAGTAAGCAGGGCAGACAGGGCGCTGGCGTGTGGAAGATTCCTGTCTATAAATGTTCTCTGTGCAATTTTGTTTCCGATCATCTCGGAAGAGGGGCCGCCGACAATATCAGGAATTACATAAGACCCGAGTGCGGGAATAAACACTACAATTATCGCGGTTAGAAGGCCCATCTTTATCCCGGGAATATATACTCTCAGAAATGCCTGGAAACGGTTCGCGCCCAGATCATATGCAGCCTCCATGAGGTGGAAATCAAATTTCTCCGCAGCAGCATATATCGGCAGCAGGGCAAATGGCAGATAAGAATAAACAATAACAACAAGTACCGCCTCGGGCCGGTAAAGAAGGAGTGTGTCGGGACCTGCAATATGCAGGGTTACAAGTATCTGCTTAAACAATCCTTCCGGGTGAAGAAAAACTTTCCATGCGAATATCCGTATAAGAAAATTTATCCAGAAGGGGACAATAATAAGAAGGAGTATAATATCCTGAAATTTTTTACTGATTCTGGAGATGAAATAGCTCGCGGGAATTGCAGTTACAATGCAGATTATTGTAGATACCACGCTAAGCCATAGTGTACGCCAGATAATTGAGGGGTAATTCGGATTTCTCAGGTCACGTATGGTGTTAAATGTCCACTGATCACCGATTCCTCCATATGGATCGGAATTTCTGAAAGCCATTGCAATAACAAGAAGTGTGGGGATTACAAAAAATATCATAAGCCATCCCATTGATGGAAGTGTGAGGAGGAACTCGTTTTTACGCGGTTTAGAATTATGCATTATTTATAACTAGTCCTCCGCTTCTTCAGCTTCGCTTTCAAGCTCTGCCATAATCTATAGCAGTAGTCCGCATGCCACGACAGCCATATTTCGTCTCCCCAGGTTATCATCTTCTCGTCAAGCATGTACCTGTCGTGGAGACGTTTGGTTTCAACAAGGAATTCGTTTACCCTGACCCAGTATTTGGTGTGATACCCGAGATAGATTATCTCTTCAACTTTTCCTTTAATTGAATTATATTTTTCTGAAAGATCAGGTTTTTCAATGGAGAGTGTAAATTTTTCCGGTCTTATGCTTATGTGAACCTTGTCGCCTTTTTTTATTTTTTTGTCATTGTAAGCCAGTACTTCGGTAAACCCGTCCACGCGGAGTTTACTGTAGGGCTCGTCAACCTCGATAACATCACCTTCAAAGAAGTTCGTATCACCGATAAACGCTGCGACAAAACTTGTCCGGGGCGCTTCGTATATCTGAGCCGGTGTCCCCACCTGTTCCACTTTCCCTTCGTTTATTACGGCGATGTTGTCGCTTAAGCTCATTGCCTCGCTCTGATCATGGGTAACGTAGAGAAAAGTTATTCCAACCTCGTCATGAATATTGTCAAGGTCAACAAGCATTCTCTGGCGGAGTTTAAGATCCAGTGCTGCAAGAGGTTCGTCAAGGAGGAGTACATTGGGTTTGTTTATCAGCGCCCGCGCAATTGCGACACGCTGTTTCTGCCCGCCGCTAAGCTTGTCCGGCTTTTTATGCGCGTGTGATGTCAGCTGAATCAGTTCAAGAAATTTACCCACTTCGTCATTAAGCTGTGATTCTTTAATTCCGGAAACACGGAGTCCGAAGGCGATGTTTTCGAATACACTGAGATTGGGGAAAAGCGCATAGTTCTGAAAGACCGTGTTAACCTGTCTTTTGTTGGGACTAAGCTTTGTAATATCCACACCGTTAAGTATTACGCGCCCTGAATCGGGTTCCTCAAATCCGGCGCAGATTCTGAGCAGAGTTGTTTTCCCGCATCCGCTTGGTCCAAGGAAGGAAAAAATTTCACCCTTTTTAACCGTAAGAGATATGTTATCAAGAACCTTATGTTTTCCGAAACTTTTAGATATGCCATCTAAAATCAGAAAGTCATCCATGACTATACCTCGCTCTGGCGGATTATTCTGTGTGTATAAATTACACCAATTTACTTGAGTTTTAAAGGGTTTTATTATAAATAAAGCGGAATTTTATAAATTACCCTCTTTTATGATGGGAGCTGTTTATTCTGAACGCTTCCTTTTATCATTGGATATTTTTTCAAAATGTAAAATATGGCAATAAAAAAACCAGTATTAATTATAATTAATATTTTTAGTGCTTTAAAATTACTAGAAAAGAGGTATAATTAAAATATATTATTTAATGAATGAAAAATTTTCCGGATGCGTATGTTTCGTATACGCATGGGATGTGATTTTACCGGGGCGTTGACTCTGTAAATCCTCACCCCGTGCACATCGAGCAGCGCTGTGCACGGAAATACATTGCTGTTGTTGTTAACTTTTACAAATGATATAACTTCGTTTCAAAATTAAGGAAACTGTAAGTATGATAAAAAGAACTCTTGGAATTTCAGGAAATTATCTTTACTGCTTTATTATATCAGGTAAAAATATAAATAATATAAAGTTATTTCCGGTTTTGCTGCTGATCCTGTTTTCATCCCTTCCGGTATATCTTTACGGGGAAATTCTGAATCCCGAAGAACGGGCATATCTCCGTCATATCGGTTCAGTGAAAATGTGTGTTGATCCCGATTGGACACCATATGAGTATGTCGGTGAAAAAGGTGAATATGAGGGGATTGCAGCGGATCTCATAGGTCTTATTGCAGGACGGACTGGTATTCAGCTTGAGCTTGTCAGAACTGCGGACTGGAATGAAAGTATTGAGTTTTCAAAATCCGGGAAGTGTGATATCCTTGTTTTTTTAAATCAGACACCTCAGCGTGATGAGTGGCTCCTGTTTACTGATCCTTATTTTTCCGACCCCAATGTTTTAATCACCCGTAATGAGCATGATTATATTTCCGATCTTTCCCGGTTTTCAGGTGAGGTAATAGCTCTCCCTGAAGGGACCAGTATTGAAGAGAGAATACGGAATGATTATCCTGAATTAAACATTCTTAAGACCGGGTCTGAATCGGAAGCTTTCAAAATGGTGGAGGATGGAAGGGCGCATATGACACTCCGTTCATTGACTATGGCGGCTTATACCATAAAGAAGGGGGGATGGTTTAATCTGAAGATTTCAGGGGATATTCCGGATTATACCAATCAGATGCGTATTGGAGTTGTTAAAGATAAATCTCTCCTCAGGGCTATTTTTAATAAAGGGATAGAAACCGTTACTCCTGAAGATGTGCGGATTATTGTAAACAGGCATGTCCCTATAACCATGGATTACCGCGTGGACTATAAACTTATTGTTAAAATAGCGGGCGGTTTTTTTCTACTGATCGGCATCGGTTTAATATGGGTATTTCAGTTGCGCAGATTGAACAGGAAACTGGTTCTGCTGAGTGATCAGCTGCAGAGAGACCGGGATGTGCGTATTAAAGCCGAGGAGTCTCTTCGTGAGAGTAAGGAGCGGTATCAGCTTCTGGTGGAGACGGCGCAGGAGGGGATTTTTGTGCTTCAGAATGGCAATCTTGTTTATCATAATCCAATGCTGCTGACTATATCGGGATATTCAGACGAGGAGATTTCCGGGAAGCCATTTATCGATTTTGTTTTTAAAGAGGATCAATCTATTGCCGCAGTCAATCATCAGAAACGTCTTGAAGGGGAAAATATTGATCAGCGATATAGTATCCGGGCACATCATAAAAGCGGAGAAATTATCTGGCTGGAAATCAGCGGAACATATTTAAAGTGGAACGGTTCACCCGCTACTCTTAATTTTGTAACGGACATCACTGAGCGTATTGAGATCGAAAATGAAATGAAGCATATGGCTCAGCACGATAAGCTTACAAATCTCCCCAATAGGGCTCTCTTTTCAGACCGGCTCCGTCAGGCCCTTGCGTCTGCACAGAGGAATCAGAATCAGATAGGGGTGCTCTTTATTGATCTTGATGAGTTTAAGCCGGTTAACGACACATTCGGTCACGATGTGGGCGACAGGCTTCTTCAAAAGGCGGCACGGAGAATTCAGAAAGCACTGAGGGAATCAGATACTGCTGCACGGATAGGCGGGGATGAATTTGTCATACTTCTCCCCGTTCTTGGTTCACCGGGGAGTGCTGAAGGTGTCGGGAATAAAATATGGCAGGATTTATCGCGTCCTTATCAGATAGACGGACATCAGATTGAAATTTCGGCAAGTATTGGTGTTGCGGTGTTTCCCGTACATGGTACAACTGAAATTGAACTGCTGAAGAATGCCGATGAAGCCATGTACCGGATTAAAAAATCAGGGAGAAACGGTGTTGCGGTATGCACTCCGGCGACTTAACTCTTTATTAGCTTGACATGGCGGATCTGTCCGGCTATCTGCTTAGACCGGATGATTTATTATTGAAAACCCGGCCCCTCTCTTTGGAAAGAAAGAGAGGGGCCGGGGGTGAGTGTAAAAAGATTGATTCAAAATCACACGGTCAAAGCACCGGTTTTAAAATGAGTTGTTATATATTATAATAATTGAATAAAAAAGCCGTATATTATGCAGGAGGGTATATTCCAGTCAGAAAAAAAATCACCGGATCAGTAAAGATGTTTCTCTCTGCAGCTGCATTGATTCTATTATTTTTTGACTCCCCGATATTCTCTTCACCGGTTATCGTTCGTGAGCAGGAATTTCCTATTAATATTTCAAAAGATCTTGAATATATTGAGGATGAAAAGGGAGAGTTTACTTTTGATCAGGTACGGGGAAAAGACGCCGGAGCATGGAAAAGAATCGGTGCTGATAATGTAAATTTCGGATATACCAGATCGGCTTACTGGTTTAGATTCACTATTGAAGATGTCCGTATTTCGCAGGGGCGCCTGCTTCTGGAGATCGATTTCCCTACACTCGATTATGTCGATTTCTATTACGCCGGCAGCCGCGGCTGGTATGAAGTGATACAGACAGGTGACCGGCGATCGTTTTTTACACGGGAAATTGCCGATAGTAAATTTATCTTTTCACTGAATTCTTTAACCGTCAACGATACATTTTTTTTAAGGATAGATAACGGCGGTTCACTCCGTTTCCGTTCGCTGATACATTCAGACAGTTCTTTTATTGAGGAGAGAAACCTGTATCTCACTTTTTTCTGGTTTATTTACGGTATATTAATGTTCTCTGTGGTGTTTTATTTTTTTCTCTTTATTTATCTGCGTGATAGAATATATATTTATTTTTCATTTTTTACTCTGAGTTTAATTTTATATCAGATTTCATTCAGAGGTTTTGCGTTTCAGTTTCTCTGGCCTTTATATCCCCATTTCGGGAATTTTGTAACTCTTATACTGCCGAGCTGCATAGGAATTTTTTCAGCGCTCTTCCTTCGCAATATATTAAACACCCGTTCCACCAATAATGTTCTTCATATGTTTTTCAGTTTATTCGGACTTGTTATATTCCCGGTACTTGCGGTATTGTCTCTGTTTCTTTCTTATCATATGGCCGCACTGATGAGGTATTATACAATATTTTTTTATGGCCTTCTGATCCTGCCTTCCGTAGGGTATTATATGAGAAGGGGGAACAGGTTCGCGCGCTATTTTCTTTCAGGTTTTGTTATTCTTGTGATTACAAATGTTGTGACAACATTTATGGTGCTGAATCTTATACCGTCAACGCGGTTTATAGAGTGGAGTAACGATTCAGGATTTATTCTGATTATTCTTTTTTCATCACTCGGTCTGGTTGACCGATTTAAAACAACAAATGACGATCTCCTTGACTCACAGCAGTCTTTAAATGAAAAGAACAGAATGCTTATTCTGGCCAACGAGGAGCTTGCTGCAACTAATGAAGAGCTTGAAGCGATGAATGAGGAGTTTGAAGCCCAGAACCGTGAACTTATCGAATCGGAGAAGGCTCTTGCAGCATCCGAAGCTGAACTTAAAGATATTTTTAACAGTTCACATGATATGTTTGTCATACATGACCCGGGCGGTAAAATACTGAATGTAAATAACCGGATGCTTGAAAATTTAGGATTAAGCCGTGAACAGGCTCTTTCAATGTCTGTTACTGACATTTCAGTGCCTGATGCAGATTTATCAATGGGACCCGATTACTGGAAACGCGTTCTTGACGGAGAGGATCTTTTATTTGAGTGGAAAGTCAGGCGTCCATCGGATCAGAGTGAATTTTACGTTGAAGTAGGTCTTAAGAAACTTATCTGGCGCGATAGAGATGTGATACTTGCCAGTATCAGAGATCTTACAGAAAGAAAATCGGCCGAAGCAGAACGTGAAAATGTAAGGAATCAGCTTGTGCAGTCTCAGAAGATGGAAGCAGTGGGTACTCTTGCGGGTGGAATTGCTCATGATTTTAATAATGTTTTAAGCGGAATAATCGGAAGTCTTAATCTTGTAGATCTGTTAATCCGGAAAGAGAAGATTGAAAACGAACCGGAGATTTATGAATATCTCGGGACAGCACTTGAGTCTTCAATACGCGCTGCTGATATGACAAAACAGCTTCTCACTCTCTCCAGGAAAAGTGAACTTAAAATGAAGCCTGTTTTGATTCAGAATTCTCTCAAACATGTAATGAATATCTGCCGCAGCAGTTTTCCTAAATCTGTTGAATTGAATTATATCTGTGATGAGCAGCCGCTGTTTATTTATGCGGATCCTTCACAGATAGATCATGCTATTTTGAATCTCTGTGTTAATGCTTCACACTCCATGACTTTAATGCGCGGCGATGCTGTCCGGCAGGGTGGTGTTCTTACTGTTGAGGTCTCTGCTGTTCAGCCCGATAATCAATTCAGCTTGCGGCATCGGGAAGCTCTTCCGGACATTCCATATGCCGCGGTTCGCGTGAAAGATACCGGTGTCGGGATTGATGAGGAAACTGTTTCCAGAATTTTTGAACCTTTTTTTACTACAAAATCGCACAGTACGGGAACCGGTCTTGGACTTGCAATAACTTATGGTATAATCAGTCAGCATGGCGGATTTATTACTGTCGATTCAGTTCCAGGGGAGGGGTCGGTTTTTACAATATATCTTCCACGTGTTGATGAGGCTGCTATTGGATTACCAGATGAGAAACCGGAGATAATAACGGGTACAGGACTTATTCTTGTCATTGATGATGAGAAAACTATACTCCGTGTCACCGCGGGCATGCTGAAGAAATGCGGATATGATGTAATAACTGCCGCTAAACCTGATGAGGGGGTAGAGATTTACAGAAGGGAGTATGCCAATGTCAGCGCTGTAATACTTGATCACGCCATGCCGGGGATGTCCGGCATAGAAGTGTATAAAGCTCTTAAGAGTATTAATCCCCAAGTGAAAGTGATTCTCTGCTCCGGGTTTATGGATGATTCATCCATGCAGAATGCTATTGATTCGGGAATAACAGAGTTTATGAGTAAACCCTATAATTTTGAAGATTTATCGCATAAATTGAAAGAGATTATCGGATTCCCCCGGAATTATTTTTTAAAAAAAACTTGCTATTATTCAAAATGTAAATAATAATTCTCTAATATAATACTATCATTAAACTGCTGTTGTTTATAGGTTTTAAACTTATGGGAATAATTTCTCATTTATCACAAAAATGTACAATTAAGGTTTAAAATAGTATGCTGGTAATTGGCCGAAAACTGATGGTAAAATATATCTCTATGCTGATCTGCGGAAATAGTTATTACCTTCATTTTATGATCAATTGCCTGAATTTCAGCTGGCTGGCAGCTGATAAAAAAAATAATGAAGGAGTTATCTATGAAAAAAGTAAGTCTTTTGCTCGCTTTGCTTCTTTCTGCTCTTGTGCTTCTGTCCGTTACTTCATGCGGTAAGGGCGGAGACAAAACCGGCGGTGTTCTTGTATTCGGCCGGGCGGGAGATGCTGTGGGACTCGACCCTGCGAGAGAAACCGATGGGGAATCATTTTATATTGCTGATAATGTTTATGAAAATCTTGTAGAGTTTGTAAATGGAACAACAGATGTAGTTCCATGTCTTGCTGAAAAATGGGACATGTCTGCAAACGGTCTTGAGTTTACATTTTATCTTAGAAAGGGCGTCAAGTTTCACGACGGCACAGATATGAATGCCGATGCGGTTGTTTATTCAATTGCGCGTCAGTTCAAGAAAAGCCACTCTGCTTATAAATATGGTCCATGGCAGTACTGGCAGGCAATGGGGATGGACGGGATTATTAAGGATATAGTAAAAGTTGATGACTATAAAGTTAAGATAACTCTTATTAAAAAAGAGGCTCCATTTCTTGCAAATCTTGCAATGCAGTTTGCCGCAATAGTATCTCCAACTGCTGCAGAAAAGTACAAAGAGAATTTTAAGAATAATCCTGTAGGAACCGGTCCTTTCAAATTTGTACAGTGGATAAAGGATGATTCAATTATTCTGGAAAAGAATGAGACCTACTGGAGGGAGAAGGCTTTCCTCGACAGACTTATTCTTAAAGTTATACCTGAAGCAACAGCAAGATATCTCTCTCTGAAAAAAGGTGAAGTTGATATTATAGATTTCCCATCTCCTGAAGATATCGAAAATATTAAATCCGATTCTAATCTTAAAATTGTAGAGCAGCCCGGTCTTAATGTGGGTTATCTTGCAATGAATATGATGAAGAAACCTTTCGATAATCTTCTTGTCCGTCAGGCTGTAAATCATGCAATTAATAAAGCTGATATTATTAAAGCTGTCTATGGAAACATGGGTGTACCGGCAAAAAATCCTCTCCCTCCGACAATGTGGTCGTACAATGATGCAGTAAAAGATTACAATTTCGATCCTAAGCTGGCGAAAGATCTTCTTAAAAAAGCCGGACTGGAAAAGGGGTTTGAAACAACACTATGGGCTATGCCTGTATCAAGACCTTACAATCCCAACGCGAGAAAAGTTGCCGAAATTATGCAGTCACAACTTAAAGAGGTCGGCATCACAGTTAAGATCGTCTCTTATGAGTGGGGAACATATCTCGACAAAATCGCATCTTACGAGCACGATATGTGTCTGATCGGATGGACAGGGGACAATGGGGATCCGGATAACTTCCTTTATGTTCTATTGTCAGAGGACTCAACTGTTAAACCTGCGCAGAACTATGCGTACTGGAAAAATCCTAAATTCAATACTCTGATCAAACAGGCGAAAGAGACCTTTGATAAAGACAAGAGAACTGCTCTTTATAAAGAAGCTCAGACTGTTTTTCATGCCGATGCTCCATGGGTTCCGGTTGCACATTCAATCGTAATTGAACCGATGAAAAAATCTGTTATGGATTTCAAACTCTCTCCACTTGGAAAGCGTGAGTTCAGAGAAGTCTGGATTAAGAAGTAATACATTAAAAATCGGCGGATATATATCCGCCGATTTTTTAATAGAGCTGATTTCCAGATATTCTTTTAGTTATTCAGGAGAGGATATCTGCAAAGTAGTTTAATATAGTACTGTGACCGTGTAATAATTCATTAAAATTGATATATAAATTCGCAAACTTCCCGAACTCACCCCCAGCCCCTCTCTTTGGAAAGAAAGAGAGGGGAGTTTTAAAAGGGAATTTATTGTGTTTTTAAAAGGAATATTTTGTTTTAGAAAACCCCTCTTTTTTTCATCAAAGAGAGGCGATGTGCTGAGCCTGTCGAAGTAGGCGCGGCAGTAGCCGGGGGTGAGTGTGGACAGTTTTAATGAGAAATTATCCGGTCAGAGCAATAGTATTGATTATTTTTAAATAATCGCAGTTGATTTTAACTTATGTGGTCAGGGTACTGGTTAGCCTATGCCGCGGACAAAACATTTTCTCTGGAGTATACAATGTACAGGTTTATTTTAAAGAGGCTGGGGCTTCTTATCCCGACTCTTTTTGGTGTTATTACGCTGGTGTTCTTTATGCTGGCGCTCTCCCCCGGCGATCCGGTAAGAGTAATGCTTGGTGAAAGAGCAAATAAGGAAGCTGTGGAAAATCTCAAAGCTGAAATGGGTCTCGATAAACCCATGAGCGAGCAGTATGTTTTATATTTGAAACGTGTTGTGCAGTTTGATTTCGGCAAGTCGATAAAAACCGGAGCTGATGTAATTGATGAGATAGGTGCGCGATTTCCTGCTACTATTGAACTTACACTTTTTGCCATGTTTCTTGCAATTGTTGCCGGTGTTTTTATCGGAGTGATCTCTGCGACCAAGCGGTATTCATTTATAGACTACGCCTCTATGTTCGGGGCTCTCTTCGGAGTCTCTATGCCTGTGTTCTGGCTTGGTCTTGTGCTGATAATAATATTTTCGGTAAATCTGAATCTTCTCCCCACTGGCGGGAGGATGGATATCCGGTATTATTTTACACCAATAACAAATTTTTATATTATCGATGGTTTTATTCACTTTTTTAAAACCGGCAGTCTTAATGTTCTCGGGTCTGCTCTCTCTCATATAATTCTTCCGGCGGTAACGCTTGGAACAATCCCTCTTGCAATTATTGCAAGGATTACAAGGAGTTCCATGCTTGAAGTTCTTAAACAGGATTATATTAAAACTGCAAGAGCGACCGGTATGCCGGAACGTAAAGTTATATTCAAGTATGCACTTCGTAATGCGCTCCTTCCCGTTGTTACTGTGATCGGGCTGCAGTTTGGTATGCTTCTTTCCGGAGCGATACTGACCGAGACAATTTTTGCATGGCCGGGAATCGGTAAATGGCTCTATCACGCAATTGAAGCGAGAGATTTCCCCGCTGTTCAGGGCGGAATAATTGTGATATCGGTATGTTTTGTATTGATAAACCTGTTTGTTGACCTGCTCTATACGGTTATCAATCCGAAGATACGTACAGAATAATAAAATAAGGTTATACAAATGAATTTCAGTTTAACAAAAATATTGTTTAAAAGTGATGAATCGGGAAACATCGATTCAATCTGGTATGAAAACTGGGTGTCACTAAAGAAAAACCGGTCTGCAATGTTCGGACTTTATATGATTCTGTTTTTTATTCTAATGGCGGTTTTTGCTCCGCTGATTGCCCCATTCGATCCGCTGACTCAGAACATTGATTTGAGGAAATTGGCCCCATTTACAGGAGCGCATATACTCGGTACTGATGATTTCGGGAGAGATCTTCTGTCACGGATTATCTATGGAGCCCGGATATCAATTGTAATCGGTTTTTTCTCCGTGGCAATTTCACTTATATTCGGATCACTCATCGGGCTTATTTCAGGATTCTACGGGGGCTGGTTCGACCGGTTTGCAATGGGTATAATTGATATCATGCTGGCATTCCCCTATATTCTTTTAACAATTGTTATAGTAGCTCTTCTGGGCCCGACCCTGTTGAATGCCATGATCGCAATAGGTATTGCAAGACTTCCGCAGTATGCCAGAGTAATGAGATCATCGGTTCTTGCAGAAAAGTCTGCGGAATACGTTGAGGCGGAACGTTCGCTTGGTGTAAGTAATGCCGAACTTATTTTTATGTCTATACTCCCGAACTGTCTGGCTCCGATAATAGTTCAGGCAACTCTGGGGATTGGA
>PGXT01000091.1:0-10057 GCA_002839285.1 Spirochaetae bacterium HGW-Spirochaetae-5
GTTGTAACAGGGATAAGTTCAATGCCGTATGCGTCAGCATCGGACTTTTTTATATTAAAACCGGTTTTCAGATAGAAACCGCTCGTTCCATGTTTTTCGAAGATATCCAGCATCTTCTGATTTTTGACTTTTACCCAGAATGAAATTTTACCGTCTGTGATCAGCGCTCTCCCTGAATAAGCAGTCCCTGAATTTTTTGACAATCCGCTCTGCATTGAGGAGATAATGTCCGACAGATTGTTCTGAAGGGGCTCTTTCTGCATTATTATTATTCCGGTATACTCTGAAAAAGTCTGAAGAAGTTTATCCGGTGTCAGCGGAGATTTTGTATGAAAAACTTCATCAAGTGATTGCGGCGGTTTTACGTACCTTGGATTATTTCCTGTCGATAAAAGAATACCATTTTTCCACTCATGATGGGGGGCTATTGAATGAAATATTCTGCCGCGCTGGAGATAGATATCGTGCTTTGTTCCGGATTTATCAAAGACTCTCTGATGATATGAAATGCTGGCGGTTTTACCTTTCGTAAGAGATGCAAGTCTTTCAATTTCATCGAACTCACCGGTTATTTTCCCCGAGCTGATTATGTTGATATGTATATCTCTTTTTTTCGCCTCTACAGCAAGTCTCTCCGGTACAAACATGCCGTCCAGTTTTGAATTATTTATAATATAGATCTCTTTTGATGCACCGCTTCTCCATTTAATATTTTTTAATGTATAATTCAGAAGACTTGAAAACTTATCACGATTCCCTGCTCCCCCAGGCTGAAGGCGTGATAGAGTTTCGTTTAATTCTTTTATTGAATTCTGGTGCGTTGTAACCGATTCATATGACTTTCTTTCAGAGTATGGCGCCAGGTATATCCGCGTATCTATGTTGAGCCTGCTGATAAGATCAGATGAAAATTCGGAAATTGAATTTTTTACATCGCTCCATTCATCGCTCATGTTGTAGGATGAGTCGAAGAGAAAAACTATGTCGGCCTGAGTTTTGCCTGTTACTGCCTTTTTTGTTCCGAAATTAATAAGAGTATCTTTAACTTCCAGCTGGATGAGCTTATATATATCGCCTGAACTGTTATTGTTTCTTGAAAGAACTTTCCGGTCTCTTACAGAATAAAGTACATTATCAAAAGCAAAGAGACCCTTTTGTTTACTGATGGAACCGAGAAGAATGTACTTTAAATTGTATTTGATACCGAATGCGTTCAGATCTTCGATATCAACTGATCCTTCCGGGTTGATTCCAAGCTGCTTCATCCCGATATCGGCCTCCTCGGGTGAGAGTACATCGGTATCCTTCATTATCAGAATTCCCAGCGCAAGCATCCGGGCATACTCCTTTCCGGATATTCTCGGATCGAAGGCCTGATCTCTATAAGGGAGAACGGCAATGGATGCAGAAACCTGCGATGCTGAAATTACAAGAAGTATAAGGAAAAGGATTCGTTTCATTTTATATTCACTTTCGGGATGTTTAATGTATTACAAACCAATTATAGTTCATAGGGGAGATAAAATTCAAGATAAATTTTGTTTTGATCGGGAGTAAAAAAGTAACTGCGCGAAAACCTGTGAATACAAACCTCCATAGAGCAAGCCTCCGCACCCCGTTCACTGGTAAAGCACATTCATTGCTAACGACCGGGGTGAGGGAGCAATATTATTATTGCCGGGGAGAAATGAGCAGTTGTATAAAATTCATTACTCTATATAAAAAAAATTTGACATTACCCCCATAGAGAGTTTTATATAAAATATAAGAAGTATTTATACTCGGGAGGGGTATAATTATGAAAATAACAATGGATGTTGGTTCCGCCGGTTTAAAACCGCCGGGAAGTGTTCTGCCGCGCTCATCTGCAAACAACCGCAGTATGGATGTATCTGACGCAAAAATCGCACAGGATGTAATAGTTAAGATGCAGAGGGAGAAGTCTCTCATCGATGCTCTTGCGATTGCCCAGTCTTCAAGAGAGCTTGTGCAGAAGGCTCTTAATGTCTCCTCAAGGTTAATGTCTCTTGCATCTGAAGCTATGATTACCGGGCGGGTAAACATGGACGAAGTTTCGAATCAGATGTCAAGCATCAGCAGTTCCATGGCGGGTTATGGAGAGAGTGTTTCTGTTCCGGTTGAGGGAGTACCGGTTCCTGTTGATGAGGTGAAGGTTAAGCTTGATGAAAGCTTTGTCAGGCTGAAAGAGAAGGGTGCACAGATGCTGAACGGCAGCCGGGTTGCCGGGGAGGACTTTGTACCGATTACGGCTGATCTGAATGAGATCGCATCGGAAATTGATGTAAAGGTAAACAAATACTCTGCTGAGCTTGGGAATGCAAAAAGAATTGAAGATTATAATTTTAATTATTCCGGCTTGAACAGAAGTACAGCTGATATGATCGCCGGTAATTCTGCGGGCGCTCTTGAAGCTCAGGGGAACATCAATTACGAAATGGCCGCAAAATTGACTCTGGCATGAAAATATAATTAATCAAATTCCGCAAATTGTGTCATGTTCTCTCCTCCGAAGGGCGGAGAGGACTGCTTATTGTCTCATATGAAATTAAGGCTTCATAAAAAATAGTTATGCTCGAAAATTTTATCTTGACTTTAAATTAATTTAAAGCTACCTAAGTATTAAAATTAATCGTGTATCCTAATCCGGGCCGTGTAATTTTCATGCTTGTATTCCTGACAGTTCCGTCGGGGAATTATAATAATTATGTAGAATAAAATAATGACTTCTTTTAAGAAAATTAAATCAGAAAGAAAAGATAAAGAAATTAATCAAATTTATTTTAGAATGAAAGAGCAGAATAATGATAAAAAATTTTGCAATTCTGCTCTAAGTACATTTAATTTAATTAATAAATTTCATTCATCACTACAGAGTAATGAATTATTTAAATCAATGAAAATAAAAGACTGCTATACATTAACTCTTGCTAATGCAATAATTGATAAGCTTTCATCTGAAAGGGTAATTGCCGGTAAGGGTAATTCTCTCCCTGAAAAATTTTATGATGAAACAGCTGAAACACTTCTTCAGGAAGACAGCGATAAAGAACTGATAATTATTTATCTTAAACAGCTTGCAAATGTTATGAAGCAGGGCGGGATCATTATTTTTAAAGATAAGGCTGCTGTTGTTTCTGAAAGTTTTCAGGATAGAGACAGTCTGTACTTCAGGCTTCTTCAGTCATTCTGGAATGAGACAGAATGGAGCGACATATTCCCCTCATCCCCCGAAGCTGCTGTCAAATTATATGAAAACCGGAACACCTTTGCTGAACTCATTCAGGGATTTTATACAGAGGTAAGCGTTGAAGATTTTTCGAATGATTTTTTTGAAATGACAGAGATTGCAGAGCGCAACGATTACTTCATGATATCTTTTCTGGATTTTTATCTTATTGCCTGGCTTAGAAATTTCGGAATAATAGATTACTCCAGCAAAACAAATACCGAAATAATCTACCTCTCGATTCACGATTACGGAAGAGATATTCTCCGCAAGCTTGTCTGAGATTGGAGACGGCGGGACTCGAACCCGCGTCCTACAACATACCCCTATAGCGTCTACATGCTTATCCTTTTCATTTAATTTAAGACTACAAGCCGGGAAAAGGCTCCGTATTGCAATCCTGTCCCCCTTAATTTTGCCTTCAATCCGGGAGCACTATATCGGGCTATCCTCAGTAGTTTTATGCCTTTGAGCCTCCCTGAGGAGCGAAATGCTCATCGACAAAGCAGGTATTAAGCTGCTAGTGCAAAATTATTGTTTGCGTTTAAATGTTTTCTGTCACGATTAACGAGGTGCCAGAACACTCGGCATGCAACTATAAGACCACAATTGCAGTCGAAACCAGATCGTCCCCTGCAAATACTTTCAAAGAACTAGAGAAATGCATCTTTAATATTTGTCAATATATTAAATCATAATTGACACATGTTCAGTTTCTATGTAAATGTTAATCCATATTTGTTACAAGGAATAAAAGATGCATTTCAGGCTGTTTTATAAAAAAATATATATAATAATGCTGATTATTTTATTCAGCACTCTGTTGCCTGTCAGCGGCGGAGCGGATGATGTAAATTTTCAGAATTTAAGCGGAAACTGGACCCTTCTTTACGGCAATGATTACGGTTACAGTTTCAGATTTTACAAAAACTACCGGGCGATAGTTATACTCTATCTCAGTTCAAGTTCTATTGTTTTCAGAGGTGTTTACAATATCGAAAGCAGCGATACAATTCGAATTAATATATCTGAAATGAAAAGAGTTGAGAGCGTAAAAAATATAGATTTAAAAGGGGGATTCCAGAAAGCGAAATCATCCTACTTTATATTTAATACAAAAGTTATCTCCGGCGGAGGTAAAAGGAACCTGGAACTCAGGCCGCAGAAAATATCAATTGATGGGAATGATTCTGAAGGGTATTTTGAACCATACATAAAATTGAATTATTCAGGGCGATGATGATTATTGATAACTTTAAATTCAGAAATCACCGGTATGTGGAGCTTGCCGGGAGAATATACAGAAAAAACAGTGATCAGAAAGCCGGTGTAATTTTCAGCCACGGACTTTTTTCCAGCAAGGACGGCTACAAGATTACACAGATGGCGGGATCTATTCTCGATTCAGGATTTGCCCTGATGACATTTGATTTTACATTTTCAGGGGAATCTCCCGGAAAAATTGCAGATATATCTATTACCGATGAAGTTGATGATCTTAAATGTGCAATAAACTTTTTTAAGAGCAGAGGTTTTGAAAAGATTCACCTTATGGGGTCCAGCATGGGTGCTGCTGTTACTGTTTTAACAGCAGCAACAGGCCAATTTGAAATTGAATCACTCATACTTATTGCGGCTCCTCTTTCATTTGAGAAACTTGTACCTGAAATCAAGAGAGATCATCTTAATGATCTCGATTTAAAGGGGTATACCTCTGTTTCCGGGGTGATGGTTAATAACGGTTTTATCCGGGAGATTTTTGAAATTGATATGATCGAAGCTGTAAAGAAAATTACAAGCCCCGTACTCCTTATTCACGGCAGGCAGGACGCTGTTGTTGACTATAGTAATCATGAAACATTTATCGGAAACTGTACTTCGGAATGTGTTTCTCTGGTGATTGACGATGGTGATCATAATCTTACAAGAGATTCTGATATTAAAATTATATCAGAAAATGTGAAGGGGTGGCTTGGAAAATTTAATGTTTAAGTATTTTCTCATTGTTATAGGTTCAACTCAGGTATTTTTAGCACTGATAGAAGTTTTTTCCCCCTACAGGGCCTTTTTAATGTGGAAAAAATGGGTAGCCGGGAGATTTTTTCCGGTTCATGGTCTTGTTCTTATACTTACAGGTCTCCCTCTTACTTTTTATAAAGGATATTTATCATCAGTTATTTTTTATATAGGTCTTTTTGTGGTCTTAATGGGCCCATTTATATTGATTTATCCTGAAAAAATCCGGAATGTTTTCAACGATTCGGAGAGTGTTTTTAATCAGAGAGATATAAAAATGATGATATATTTTGATGCTTTTTTCAGGTTTGCTGCCGGTGTTATTTTTCTGCTGAGCTGCTGGAAAACGTTTTTTTAAATTGTACCGCTTTCTGAGCGTCTTTCAGACTTCAAGGCAGCAATCTATTTTTCGGGGTGCAGGTATAAAGCATACGAACTTTTGAAGATAATTTGCTGTCCGATAGCAGCCCCGCAGTGATCATATTTTATAATTGACACATATCTTTTTTTTAAATACTAATATCTGACTGTAATCATTCATAAACCGGCGGTAAATTATTCTTCACCTCTCTTCGCCTCTTTTCGGGCGCGGCGGATAAAAATTGCTTCCTGTTTTTGAAGATAAGCTGTTTCGCATCTATTAAAAAATCGGGCTGGAGTTAAAATGGAATTTATTAATGTCTCTCAAAGAGTTTTTCATAAGGGGATAATACATAGCAGTTCAAGCAGTGAAAGTGATATATTTAAAGCTGAGAATATACTTGGCGAGAAGGGGCACTGGTGCACCAAGAAGAGAAGTGCAGCGATCAAAGAGTATGCTGTTATTGATTTTGAAAAACAGGTTCCCGTCGATTATATAAAGATAACCGCCTCTTCCGGCGGTTCATCTACTTTCCCGAATGGTTTCCGTCTTGAGGTAAGTAATGATGGTGAGTCATGGGGTATTATTTATAGTGAAAGCAATACTTCACTTGATGAAAATATTCATGAAGTTCACTTCCCTCTTACATTAATAAGGTTTCTAAAAATACTGATTATTGATCCGGCTGTAATCGGTTCTAATTATTATTCAGAGATCGGAAAAGTTGAAACGGGAATCTCCGGTGTTCAGGAGATTAAATCCGGCAGTTTTCTCGGATTGAATACTCCTGAAAAGCTTATTAATGGAGATCCGGGGAGTTTCTGGGAATCTGCTCAGAATGCCGTCAGTGTAATGGAGAGTGTAAATATTGATCTGGGGAAAATATGCTGTGTAAACAGAATAGTTCTCGGATCGATGAGTGAAGGATTTCCTGAAAGTTTTCATATAGAGACATCTGTTGACAACGAAATTTGGATAACTCTCCTTCATGAGAATGGAATAGATGCTGAAACCGGTAAAAAATATTTCTGGGAAA
Source organism: Spirochaetae bacterium HGW-Spirochaetae-5 (assembly GCA_002839285.1). Taxonomy (GTDB): domain Bacteria; phylum Spirochaetota; class UBA4802; order UBA4802; family UBA5550; genus WRGT01. The sequence continues at coordinate 6,661 of PGXT01000091.1, forward strand.
CCGATATAAAGCCGGCAAGGTTTATCAGATTTGAAGCACCGGGGCGAAGGCTTATAAATGGGAAGTTCGGGGTTAAAATTTCAGAATTATCAGTCTCAGCAGCCCCGGTTGATTATCTTCATACTCATACAATTGGAGATATAGCTCCTCATGCTTCGGTGTTTCATGCCGGCATGGTAAGGCTTGCGCGTGATGGTGAAATTGTTCCCGGTACGGCCGTTCAGTCCACTGACAGCAGGCTTAGAGATGCTTCAAATGTATTTAAGGGGATTGTACAGCTTGCCAATGATTCAGACTCTACTCCGGGGCTTGCTGTTCAGGCAAGCGATCAGAGACTGCAGCCTGCATCAGAGCAGAAGGCGGGGATAGTACGGCTTGCTTATAACCGGGAGACCAGCGCTAATGCCGTTGTTCAGTCCAGTGACTCAAGGCTTCAGCATGCCTCTGAAGATAATTTCGGAATTGTAAAAATCTGTCAGGATGGGGAATATACTGAACAATCGGTAGTTTCCGGCAATGATTCAAGACTGCAGAAAGCAACCTCCACTTCATTCGGTATAAGCAGGCTTGCAGAAAACGGCGGTACTGATGCCGGAACTGTTGTGCAGGCCAATGACAGCAGACTTCTCGATGCAACATATAATAATAAGGGTATTGTGAGAGTAGCAAAGGATGGAGAGGTTTCTGATGATGCCGTGGTATTATCATCTGATAAACGTCTCAAAGATGCCACTACTAGATATAAAGGTCTGGTTGAACTTGCCGAAGACGGGGAAAATGAAGAGGGACTCGCGGTTCAGGCTAATGACAGAAGACTTAAAGACGCGACAACAGAAAGCAGGGGTATTGTTGAGCTTGCCGAAGATGGCGAAAACAAAATAGGCGCGGTCGTACAGAGTAATGACAAACGTCTTAAAGATGCAACAACAGAAAGAAAGGGGATAGTTGAGTTTGCGGAAGATGGCGAAGATGCAGCAAATGTTGCTGTTCAGGGGAGTGACCGGCGTTTAAAGAAAGCGACAGAGGTTTCTCACGGGATTGTGAGGTTCTCTTCGGATGGAGCTTCTGAATCTCTTACTGCTGTTCAGGCAAATGATAAAAGGCTGAAAGATGCAACTATCATCAGCAAGGGTATTGTTGAACTTGCCGAAGATGGCGAGGATAAAGATGGGGTCGTTGTCCAGGGTAATGACAGAAGGCTGAAAGATGCCACAACATCGACAAAGGGTATTGTTGAACTTGCTGAAGATGGTGAAGATAAAGATGGAGTTGCGGTTCAGGGTAATGACAGAAGACTTAAAGATGCCACAACATCGGCTAAAGGTATTGTTGAACTTGCTGAGAATGGAGAGGATGCTCCCGGAGTTGCAGTCCAGGGTAATGACAGAAGACTTAAAGATGCCACATCCTCATTTAAAGGTATTGTAAGACTGGCAAATGACGGTGAGAACAAAGAGGGAACGGCTGTTCAGGGGAACGATAAACGCCTTAAACATGCCACAACGGTGAGCAAGGGTATTGTTGAATTTGCTGAAGATGGTGAAGATGCTGAAAATGTTGCCGTTCAGGGAAATGACAGAAGGCTTAAGCCTGCAACAGAGAAGGACTCAGGTATTGTAAGATTTGCTGAAAATGGCGAAAGAAGACATCATATGGCTGTTCAGGCTGATGATTTGAGGCTTAATGACAAGAGAGAACCTCTTCCGCATGTGCATGATTATGCCCCTGCAATGCATGAGTATGCAAGTCATGTTGGAACCATCTCGGTTAAAGAAAAAATGAGTGAACCCTTCAGCGAGATTACACCTCCATCGGATGGTTCTTCAGTTATATACGGGAATAATCTGTCGGACAAAAATTTTTCAATAGGTATTACCGGTGTTTCCGGGGCTGTTTCGAAAGAAAAGATTAATGCATACGGAGTTCTTGGGCATAGCTCTCATGTTGGAGTTCGCGGGCAGTCCTCAGGGAGTGATGGTTCCGGAGCCGGTGTTGAAGGTGCTTCACGGTTTGGAGCAGGCGGAATTTTTTCCAGTGAGCATGAGTACTCACTTATTGCCGATGGTTCAGGTTCTATTCTGAATAAGTTTGATCCCAATATTAAGCTTTCAGGAAACGGCAAGGCTCTTCTTGTTGCCGGGAGTTCTGAGTTTGAAGGGAAAATATATGTAAAAGGTGACGGGAAAGAGAAAAATTTTCCAGGCGGAGCCGCCGAGCTTTTTGAAGTTGATGAAACTGAATATGTATCACCTGGTGATCTGCTGATAGTAAGTGAAAACGGGAATTCTGTTCTATCTAAATCAAAAAAGAGTTACAGCAGATCCGTAATAGGAATTGTATCCGGAAATCCTTATATAGTAACAAATAACAGCGGTAAAGAGGAGAAGCTCTATCCTGTTGTTCTTTCAGGTAAAGCTCTCTGTAAAGTTGATGCACGGAATAATCCTGTAAAGCCGGGAGATCTTATTGTAACATCAGATACTGCCGGGTGCGGTATGGCCGGGAAGATCGATTCATTTGAAAAGACCGGAACAGTCATAGGGAAAGCTCTACATGGGCTGGCTGACGGTATAGAACTTATTCCGGTTTTTGTGATACACTCTTAGTGTGATGCCCCGGCGGGGCGTGTGCAGATCATGTAGTCGGAGGGTGCGAGTGTGCCGGGGTGAAAAATCTTTCACCCTTACTGCATCAGGGGTTCATGCTTTTTATAAGGTCGAGTTCTGTTTTATTAAAAATGGTACTGGTGTATGCGTTAAGTTCTTTTGATATCTGTTTGCTTATATAAATTATTCTTCTGCAGTAGGGCTTATTTTCATAGCGGTCTACCCACATAATAACTACTGTATTTTCAGCGTCCCAGGCAATTGCTCCCTGGTTGTCCTTAATGTTTTCGCCGGTATGCTTTCCGTATTTTTTCATCATTTTATCATAAACAGCATCTTTATCGAGATAGGGGAAATTCATTGAAACATAAAAGAGTCTCCCCTCATCTTTTTCCTGTACCGGTTCAGTTGTTCCCTCTCCTGCCGGAGTTGTCTCTTTTTTTTCTGGGACTGCATCGGCTGAAGGTTCCTTGTAAAAGAATCCGTAATAATATTCCAGTTCTTTCTCTTTTGATACTATAACCTTTTTCTCGTCGGTATAGGTCAATATTCCGGATATTTTCTCTCTGGCATCTGACAGGTACATCCCCCAGGTGAGGTTTCCGTAACCGTCAGGAATCTTTACAATTGATTCTTCATTTTTTACAGGTTCTTTCGGGTCAGTCTTCTCTGCAGGCACATTCTGGGCATAAACTGCTGATATTATGAACAGCATAAGAAATGTTAAATATATTCGGCGCATAGTAATCCCTCTAAAAAAGCTTTTAATTGCTGCTTTTATTATCGGCAGT
>PGXT01000091.1:10111-20346 GCA_002839285.1 Spirochaetae bacterium HGW-Spirochaetae-5
TTGAATGTGGTGAACATCTCTTTTTCTGAGATCTCACCCTCTCTTTCCATAATTTTAAAGATGGGGGGTACAGGATATGAGCCTTTAGATATTTTTACAGCTGCGTCGTCCGGCAGAATCCTGGGGATATTTTCGTAAAATCCGCCGCCGGTTATGTGCACAAGACCTTTGATTGGAACTCCTGCATTTAAAGCTGAGTGAAGTGCTTTTACATAGATTTTAGTAGGAGTGAGAAGTGTGTGACCGAGATCTTCAGAGAGATCGTTGAGTTTTGTCGCTGCAGTATATTTTTTTACATCAAACATAAGCTTTCTAACCAGTGAGTATCCGTTTGAGTGAATTCCGCTCGATGGGAGACCAATTATTATATCCCCGGAGGATATATTCTCGCCATTGATGATCTTTTTTTTATCAACGACACCTACAGAGAATCCGGCAATATCGTAGTCATCGGCGTCCATTACACCGGGGTGTTCCGCAGTCTCTCCGCCGACGAGTGAACACCCTGACTGAAGGCACCCTTCTGCAATACCTTTAACGACGTCGACAAGTACATCCTCGCGAAGTTTTCCGCATGAGATATAATCGAGAAAGAAAAGAGGTTTTGCTCCGTTTGTTACAATATCGTTTACACACATGGCCACAGCGTCTATTCCTATGGTATCGTGCTTATTCATCATTTGAGCTATCTTGAGCTTTGTTCCAACACCGTCAGTGCCGGATACAAGAACAGGCTCATCCATCCCCTGGAAATTGGCAGCGTATAACGACCCGAATCCGCCGATGTCGGTGAGAACATCCTTTGTAAATGTGCTTCTGACGAAGGGGGCTATTTTTTTTACAAAGCGGTTTCCACCCTCAACGTCTACACCTGCATCTTTATATGTTATTGCCATTTATCTCTCCGGAATTTATAATGGATATAATTCAGTTCTGACTTTATGAAAAAGTGTTATAGAAAGTTTAAACTTTTTAAAAGTAGATTGATTTGTATGAATATGTTAATTTACCTTATTGTTTGTAAAGAATTATTTGAATAAATTTTATGCCCACGCTTCGGCAGTAAATTATTTTCCGGGTGCGTATGCTCCGCATACGCCTGAAATGGGGGATTACGGGGGCGCTGTCCCCGTAATCCCCCATTTCAGCCGCAGCGCAAAGCGCTGTGCTCCCAAAAATAAACGGCTACCCACGCTTCCTTCAGCGGCGTGGATAATAGAGCTTTTTTTTCTTTAAAAAGTTTTGTTTTATTTGCAAATGTATCTTAAGGGGTGTTCCAAAAACTCAATATTTAAAGGCGTAAAGGGACACAGCCCCTTTCTAAGCCCCGCAGGGCTCTCTGTATTTTCAAAACAGAGTTTTTGGAACTGCCCTTTATATTAAAACTATCATTAATGAGGATTATATGTCATTTAAAATTCGAGGTGTATTCGATGATTTTCTCCCGGTTAACCGTAAAGCTATAGAACATAATCCGGTTATGAATAAGATGAGATACTACTTTTTTGTTGCTGAAAATAACAAGGGAGAGATTCTGGGATTTGCACAGATGTCTTATGCAATTGATCTGAAATTCTGTTTTCTTGACCTGCTTGCTAATAATAACAAAAAAGATACTGGAGGTATAGGGGGAGCTCTTTATAAACGGGTCAGGGATGAAGCTATTCATCTCAATGCCTCAGGTCTTTTCATTGAATGTATGTCGGATAATCCTGAATTTTTTAAAGATAAATCTGTACTTAAGCAGAGCAGAAACAGGCTAAAGTTTTATGAAAGATTCGGTGCAAACCCCATAGTCAATCCCGAATATGAAAGAGAAAGCCTGTTGTTTTATGGTAATCCCTATTTTCTTTTATTTGATAATCTTGGAATTAAAAAAGACCTTTCGTTAAATGACAGTAGAAAAATTTTTCGCGCAGTTCTTGAAAGAAAACATGAAAGAGATGTAAATGATAATGGTTTAAAGAAATTTATTTCTTCCATGAAAGGTGATCCTCAGATAATAAGGAAATCCGTACATTCTAACGATGATTTTAATCATTATTCATTCACTGTTCCTGCAGACCGTAAAATACCTCTGCTGTATAATGATGGGCATGAAATTCATCACATAAGAGATAAGGGGTATGTTGAATCTCCTGTAAGGATTAAATCAATTCTGAAGGTAATTGAAAAGAGTGAACTTTTTATTAAGAGTAAAACATCACGTTATTCAGAAAGACATATAACAGCAGTTCATGATAAGGATTTTGTTAAATTTTTTAAAACTGCTTCAGCTTCAGTTCCGGCAGGAGTTTCTTTATATCCCGATACATTTCCGATCAGGAAGAATGTAAAACCACCTAAAAAACTTGTTTCTCGAGCCGGATATTACTGTATTGATATTTATAGTCCGATTAACAGAAATTCTTATCTCGCTGCAAGGGGGGCTGTTGATTGTGCTCTCACCGGTGCTGATATGATATTAAAAGGGTTTCGTATTGTTTATGCTCTTATAAGGCCTCCGGGACATCACGCTGAGCGTAATTCATTCGGAGGTTTCTGCTATTTTAACAATGCCGCGATTGCCGCAAATTTTCTGAGTAATTACGGCAGGATTGCTATACTTGATCTTGATTATCATCACGGTAACGGGCAGCAGGATATTTTTTACAGGAGGAACGATGTACTTACGATATCGATTCATGCCGATCCTGATTATGAGTATCCGTACTTCAGCGGTTTCAGAAATGAGACTGGTGAGGGAGAAGGTGCAGGATATAACATAAATTTTCCTTTGCCTATTAAAACTGACGGTATCAGGTATAAGCACGCTCTGGAAAAAAGTATTAAAGCAGTCAAAAAATTTTCACCGGATTTTCTTATCATACCTCTTGGTCTGGATACTGCCAAGGGGGATCCTTCCGGTAAATGGAATCTTGAAAAGGATGATTTTTATAATAACGGCAGACTTATCGGATTGCTTGATATACCTACTCTTGTTGTTCAGGAGGGGGGATATGACAGCAGAGTTGTTGGAATTAATGCCTTTAGTTTTTTTCAGGGATTATATGAAGGAGAATACGGGAGAAAAAATCAATAATCTTAATGATTCGGCAGATTGTATCAATGAATAGAGTTTATTTTTTAACTTTACAGAAAGTGTAATTTGGTTAAATTATCCCTCACAATTATTATGTATCAGTAATAATACAAAAACAGATGTTATAGTATAAAATAGAAAAATTAGATATCCCCGCCGCCTTCGGCGGCGTGGATAATGGATTTTTTTTAGTATAAAACAGTTAACGAACAAATACTGAATAATTACGTTACAATTAAAAAATTTTGAGGTACAACAAGTGGATATAGACTGGAAAAGACTTCAGAACGGATCTGATATACGCGGAGTAGCCATTGAATCCGGTGAAGAGAAGATGAATCTTACTCCTGAAATAGCATCAATGATTGCCTCTTCTTTTATGAAGTGGCTATCGAAGAAGAGAAATACAGATCTAAATAAACTCAAAGTTGCAGTCGGCATGGATTCAAGAATTACCGGTCCTGTTTTAAAAACCGGTATTATCAGCGGCATAATCAATTCCGGAGGAAAGGCCTTTGATTGCGGTCTTGCGTCAACTCCTGCTATGTTTATGAGTACAGTGATAGAAGAGTTCAGCTGCGATGGAGCAGTTATGATAACGGCTAGCCATCTCCCATTTAACAGAAATGGGTTTAAATTTTTTACTTCAGAGGGTGGGCTTGAAAAGGGGGACATCAGGCAGATTCTTGACGGCGCTTCATTAGAAAAGCCGTTATACGATGAAAGTGTTTCAGCAGAAACAATAGATCTCATGGACAGGTATTCTGAGATTTTTATAAATAAAATAAGAAAAGATATCAGCAGCAGTGTTGATTCTGAAAAACCTCTATCGGGAATGAAAATTGCCGTTGATGCCGGAAACGGAGCCGGGGGATTCTTTGCAGATAAGGTTCTTCTGCCGCTTGGCGCAGATATCTCCGGGAGCAGATTTCTTGAACCCGACGGCCGGTTTCCTAACCATGAACCTAATCCTGAAAATAACGAAGCGATGGAATCGATCAGAGATGCTGTACTGGAATCGGGTTCAGATCTTGGAATAATTTTTGATACAGATGTCGACCGTGCGGCTGTAGTGGACGGATCGGGTACTATCATAAACAGAAATACACTCATCGCGCTTGCATCGGCAATTGTCCTTGAGGAGCATCCGGGAAGTACAATAGTTACAGATTCGGTAACATCGGATGGACTTACTGAATTTATCGAAAAGAATCTCGGCGGGAAGCATCACCGGTTTAAGCGCGGGTATAAAAACGTTATAAATGAATCGATCCGCTTAAACAGCGAAGGCGTGGAGAGTCACCTTGCCATAGAGACTTCGGGACATGGCGCGCTGAAGGAGAACTTTTTTCTTGATGACGGTGCCTATCTTATTGCTAAAATTATTATTATGGCGGCAAGACTTAAAATCGAAAGCGGGAAAAGTATAATGAGTCTTGTGGATAAACTTGTTCAGCCTGTTGAGGAGGAGGAGTTCAGAGTTAAACTTCTGGATCCGGATTTTGCTTTACAGGGTGAAAGAATTATAGAGTCACTTAAGGAGTTTGTGAGCTGCAATCCGGGATGGTCTATAGCTCCGAACAGTTACGAAGGTGTCAGGGTATCGTGCAGCGGGGAGAACCAGAGGGGATGGTTTCTGTTGAGGCTATCGCTTCACGATCCGGTACTACCTCTGAATATTGAGTCGGAAGTTGCCGGGGGAGTGAAAGAGATTGCAAAAAGTATAGCTGAGTTTTTAAAATCTATTGATAAGATTGACTACAGCAGAATATTGGAATATATTCAGGAGTAATTTTTGATAGTTACAGTGTTTATTCCTTAAATTTTGTAAAGTAAAGAAGGTTCTATTATACCCGCCGTCTTCGGCGGCGGGTATGTAATTTTTTTACACTAAAACTTATGTTCAGGGATTATTACAATATATTGCAGATTAAATGGAGAGAGGAATGAAATATTTAGTTATAGGTTCGGGCGGAAGAGAACATGCAATCGCTTGGAGATTGCTCAATGACGGAAGCGCAAGTGAGATTTATGTAGCGCCGGGCAACGGCGGTATTGAAGATAAGTACAGAATTGATATTCAGATTGATGATTTTGAAGGGATAAAAAAATTCTGTGATGAGAAAAAGATTGATCTGGTTGTCATTGGGCCTGAAATTCCTCTTGTTGAGGGACTTGCCGATTTTCTCAGTGAGAATGGTATCCGTTCATTCGGACCTTCTAAAAAAGCCGCTATGATCGAGGGGAGTAAACTTTTTGCAAAACGCATTATGGAGACATATGATGTCCCGACAGCCGGACACTGGGATTTTACCGGTCAGAAATCTTTAATTGAATTTATTGAAAAGCAGGAGAAGTACCCGCTCGTAATTAAACTCGATGGACTGGCAGCAGGGAAGGGTGTTGCCATCCCTCAGAATAGAGAGGAGGCTCTCGCCTTTGTTGAGGAGAATGTAAAGCCCGATTCAAGGGTATTCCTGGAGGAGTTTCTTGAAGGGGAGGAGGCTTCTGTTCTTTCTATATCTGATGGAGTAACTGTTATTCCTCTGGTCGCGGCTCAGGATCATAAGCGTGTTTTTGACGGAGATATGGGACCCAACACCGGAGGGATGGGTGCATATGCACCGGCGCCTGTTGTTACCCCTGAGAGGATGAAGTTTATCAAGGAGAGAGTTCTTCAGCCGGTAATTGACGGCATGAGAAGTGAAGGGATACCGTTTAAAGGTATTCTCTATGCCGGAGTAATGATAAGCGGAGATAAGATTACAGTTCTTGAATTTAATGCACGATTCGGTGATCCCGAGACACAGGTGATTCTCCCTCTTCTTGATGTAAAACTGAGCGATCTTCTGAACGCTGCAGTTGATGGAAATCTTGATAAGTTTAATCTTACTTTTAAGGATGCTCATGCAATGACAGTCGTTGTTGCCGCAGGGGGTTATCCCGGAAATTACGAGAAAGGCAAAGAGATAACAGGACTGGAAAGTGTTTCAGATAAGCTTATGGTCTTTCATGCAGGTACAGCTAGTAAAGGGGGGAAGATAGTATCAAACGGCGGAAGAGTTCTGAATGTAACTTCAATCGGAAGTACACTCAAAGATGCACAGCAGAACATTTATGACGAGATCGGAAAAATTAAATTCGACGGATCTTTTTACAGAAGGGATATCGGATACAGGGCGTTGTAGAGTTTTATTATAAAAAATGTGTTTAAAAGGTATTGAATTCATCATTATGACTTTCCCCTCCCTCGATGGGAGGGGTCAGGGGAGGGTGAAGTGTACTGATTCTTAAGAATCTAAATTCATCAAGATTTTTACCCCCACCTAACCTCCCCCATCGAGGGGGAGGGACTTTTGTACAATAACATTTTCAGTCAACAATTAATAAAGGAGTTCAGTAAATTTTTTTTCATACAACATGCTTTCTGGAGAAATCGATGAAAAAAAGTCTAATCCCGCTATTACTCATAATCACTATAAACATTCACGCCGCAGAAAAATCTGAATACTACTCCATAATCGAAAAAACATATCAGAATAAAAAATACTCAGAGGGGATCACCTCGCTTGAAAAAGCGATCAAAGAGTATCCTGACGAAGCGAACTTTTATTCAAATCTGATTTTTATGTATTGCTACGACAAAAGATTCAGCGATGCTGTGAAGCTTGGAAGTTCTGTTATTAACAGGTTTCCTGATAATAAATATATTCCAGAGAGCTACAGGTGGGGGCTTGCCGGTTTAGGGTGGGAAAAATTCAACAGCAAAGATTTTGCAGGTTCACTTAAAATTTTCAAAAGCGCCTATGACCTGTTCCCTGAGGAGAAAGATGTTCTGAACGGTTACGGTTCGGCTCTCCGCGAAAATAAAAAGTATAATGATGCCGTTGAAATTCTTGAAAAAGGTTATAAGAGATTTCCCGAAGACAGGTATATAAAAGAGAATCTTTCATGGAGTTACTATCATCTCTCGGAACAGGTTCATAAAAATGGAGATTTTGCCAAAGGTGAAATTTTGCTGAAAAAGTTTTTTGAACTTGGTGATAAAAATAATCCCGATGTATGGGCAAGCTATTTATACAGGTGCAGGGGATTAGAGCTCTATGATGAAGGGATTGCCCTGCTGCCTGAAGCCAGGAAGAGATTTAAAGATCATGTTGAGATATACAAGGCAGGTTACTGGCTTCACTGGAATTATACATATGACAGAAAGAAATACGTCGAATACAGAGATATGATTTCCGGCATAAAGGATCTCTGCAGGTATTCAGAAGAGATGGATCTTGCCCATGAGAGCGGCATGAGCTATCATCATATGGCCGTAAGTATTGCACATATATATATTTTTGATATGATAGAAAGGATCTGTCCCTACTGGAAAAAATTTAATGATGATGAGAAGAAAAAATCTTATGGTCTTCTTGAAAATTTTAAAAAAAATATCCCTGTAGAACTGAAGTTTATTGAACATAATTTGACAGGAATGATTCTGTATAGAGAAAACCGTGTGAATGAATCATACGCTGAATTTGAAGCAGCATACAGAGAGGCTTTGAAACTTCCATTTGCCGGAAAGTTTAAGTACAGTGAACCGGTTTACATTGAAGTTCCCATGAAGGGGTATATCGCTTCAACTGCAGTTGAGAGTAGAAAATATATAACTCATATGGGGCTTAACCGTAACTGCTACGATCTGTTCGGTGCCGATGAGGCAGGAAATCAGGTCAAGAAGGGGGTTGACCCGTACAGGAGTAAGCTTGGCGACTGGTACGGTTTCGGAACTTCAATTTATTCTCCGGTTGACGGTGTTGTCCATGAAATGGAGAATGATAATAATGACGATATTCCATTTCCGCGGAGTATGAAAAGAGGGAATTTTGTTTATCTTAAAACAGAAGATGGTTCAATATTTAATTTTTATCATCTGAAAAAGGGGAGCGTAAAGTTTAAAAAAGGGGATAAAATCAGAAAAGGGGCGGTCATTGGCGAGCTGGGTAATTCAGCGTCCACATCACCTCATCTTCACTTCGGTGTTTACTCTGCTGACTGGATTGTTTCACGTCCGGTTTACTTTATTAATTACACTTCGATTAAAGATGGTAAGAGAGTCTTTATTAAGAACGGTAAACCCGGAATTGATAATGAAAATTACGAATTGATTGAGGTAAAGTGAAATTATTAATTTTTATTAATGTTCATCAGCTTCATGTATTTTGTTGTAAGATCTTTCAGACTTAATGCCTGTTCACACCGGGGGAGAGAGTCTGTGAAAGTAGCCCCGTAACCCTTTGTTTTAATTCTTGAATCGAGAATGGCCACAATTCCCTTATCTGTCCCTCTCCGGAGAAGACGTCCTGCACCCTGTTTCATCTTTAAAACTGCTTCGGGGATCTGAAGGTATATAAAGGGATTCTTTCCAGCCTCTCTGAGACGTTCAAATTTTGCCTCCATGATGGGGGTGTCTGGAACTGCAAAGGGGAGACGTGTGATTATAACTCCGCGCAGAAGGTCCCCGGGAAGATCTATCCCCTGCCAGAACGAGTGTGTCCCCATGAGAACAGAACCCTCGTCGCTGATATAGCAGTTCAGTGCCCGGGATGGACTCATGCCGTCCTGGGAGTATATTGTATTTTCGATTCTTCTTTCAAGCAGCACTTTAACTTTTTTCAGCATGCTGTATGATGTGAAAAGCATAAGACAATTTCCGTTAAGAAGATTTATTATATCGGCAGATGTAAAGAATCATCTGCTCTTTATGATTGAAAGGTGAATCGAGAACCTTCCCGCTGCCGCGTTCAAAACCGATTGTGGACATGAAGAAAGAAAAATCGTTTTTAATTGAAAGTGTTGCAGATACAAAAATCGAAGACTCGTAGAAAGAGAGAACCTCCTGCCGCATAATTTCATTAATATTTACAGGGCGGCCCGTGAGAGATATATTACCCAGAAGTTCCCGGTCGCTCCGTTCAATCCAGTAGACATAATTTTCATACGACAGATTGAGAAACGAGATTAGCGACTCGCAGTATGCGATTAACCTGTTACGGGCAGGATCAAATTCAATCCGCAGGTCCTCCTCCTCGAAATCCTGTTCCGCAAGTTCAAGAATACCGATGAGGCGCTTCATCTGTTCCGTGAGGTTTCTACCTTCATTTGTAACTGTAATAATTCTCCGCACAGTTTCTGCTCCATGGAATTTTTCCCGCATCTTTTCGAAAAAAATCTGCGATTCCTTTGCAATAATTTCTACAGAGTGGATTGCTTCATCGTGAAGTTTTATGCTTTTGAAATTGTTTATTATTCCGTATTTCCCGCGCTGGTAGAATCTCTGGAGAAGGTTTATGAGAAAATCGTGATCAATGGAGAACCCCAGCTGGCGCGATGCTATTGATTCAATCGAGTGAGCTTCGTCAAATATTACAGCTTCTGAAACAGGGAGGTATGACTTTCCCGATGCGATATTTGAAAAGAACAGGTAGTGGTTCATCACAAGAAGATCGGCCTGCGCCCATTCTCTCCGTGCTGCCTGAAAGGGGCAGATAGTAGTCATGGGGCATCGTTGCTGATCGCATGTTTCGGAATCACGTCCTATCTCCTCCCAGAGGTGTCCGGGCATTTCGGCATCGAAAAAAGTGAATATGCGTTTCTCTTTAAAGAGGCTGCTCAGTCTTTCAAAGTGTTTCATGTCTGACTTTTCGAAGCTCCCCTTTTTGAGGAAGCGTTCAAATCTTCTGCGGCAGGGGTAGTTTGAACTTCCAAGGCATAGAGCAAATTTAAAATCGAGTCCGAGGTATTCTTTAAATATTTTCTGTGCCGCCGGTATATCTTTATCAACAAGCTGTTTCTGCAGGGCTTTGGTTTCCGTTGTTATGGCTATCTTTTTTTCATGACTCAGCGCGTATTTGAGCGCAGGGATGAGATAGGCCATGGTTTTCCCTGTACCGGTTCCAGCTTCGATTATGCCGTTCTGGTTTTCGATCAGTTTATCCTGAATAAATTCGGCCATGACAAGCTGGCTCTCACGGTATTCATATTCCGGGAGTTCATTGTCGAGGTAGCCGTCAGGTGAGAATATTTCTTTCATATTTATAATATAATTTCCTGTTGATGAACTTCATGATTATAAGAGTTTAATTAGCAAGATTTTTTTTGG
>PGXT01000269.1 GCA_002839285.1 Spirochaetae bacterium HGW-Spirochaetae-5
TCCTGACTTGTCCCCTCTCAAATTAGTGCGGTTGTAAGTGTTTAATAATCAGTGTTTGTGTTTGAAAAAAGACTAAATTTACCGCACTAAGGGTAGATTTGGTATGAAAATCAGGGTTATCAAAACCGCATCAAAGGCACAAGCTGTGCAGGTTGTCCGTTACCAGAACAACAAACGGATTGTTTTGCAGCATATCGGTTCGGCGCATACAGAAGTAGCACTAAATGATTTAATGATATTGGCAGAAGAATGGATAAAGGACAACACCAGCCAGCTCTCGATTTTCCCCGATGAGGCCCCCAGTAAGTTGCTGCACCTCAATTACAGCACATTCATCGGTGTAAAATACCGTTTTTTTCACGCGCAGGTGCGTGCGATACAGGAAATAATCAAGTTGGATGACCTGCCTGCCTTGTTAAACGATCTGGTAGCGATAAGGATATTTGAACCCGCCTCCAAGCTTCGTTCCCTTGAGCTGCTGGCACAGTTCTTCGGCGTGAGCCATAGCCGCAAGACATACTACAAGATTGCCCCCGACTGTGTCAACCTGAAGAAAACTGTGGAGCAAAAGGCTGTCTGCTTTGCGGGCCTTCATTACTCGTTCAAATTCGACATCCTGTTTTACGATGTAACAACGCTTTACTTTGAAACTTTTGAAGAAGACGAGTTGCGCAAGAACGGTTTTTCGAAAGACAACAAATCCCAACAGCCACAAATACTGATCGCCCTGATGGTGAGCAAAGAAGGCTTCCCCGTTGCCTACGAGGTGTTTTCTGGTAATACCTTCGAAGGGCACACCATCATCCCGGTTATTAAAGATTTTATTGAAAGAAACCGGGTGAAAGAATTTACTGTGGTGGCCGATGCTGCGATGATCAGCTCGGAAAACATACAGCAATTGACCCAAAACAACATCAACTACATCGTAGGGGCACGGCTTGGGAATATCTCCGCAGCACTGCTGGAAGCCATTGACAAAACCATCAGCAGGGAAGACGGCAAAAGCATACGGATAAGAACTGATAACGGATATCTTATTTGCAGCTATTCATCGGTAAGGTACCGCAAGGATCGGTACGAAATGGAGAAGCAAATCGAAAAAGCAAAACAAGTAATTGCAGAACCGTCAAAAAGCAAAAAGATGAAGTTTACCCAAACAAAGGGGCAGAAAATAGAACTCAATGAAGCACTGATTGAGAAAACACAGAAACTGCTTGGGATCAAAGGATACTATACAAACCTGGAAGCATCGGTAGCCGACAATAAGATGATAATAGAGCGGTACCACGAACTTTATAAGGTAGAACAATCCTTCAGGATATCAAAAAACGACCTGCAAACAAGGCCAATCTTTCACTTTAAGGAGCAACCAATAAAACTGCATATATTGATTTGCTTCATGGCACTCGTCGTATCAAAGCATATCGAACTAAAAACAGGAGTTTCGATCAGAAAATTTATAGACGAATCCAAAAAAGTTGTCGATGGCGAGATACTGAATCACATCACAAATAAAATAGTGACCGTCAAAGCCCAACCAACTCAAAAAATGATGGAGCTTATCGCAAAATTAGAGTCACCGCACTAAAAGGGACAAGTCAGG
>PGXT01000270.1 GCA_002839285.1 Spirochaetae bacterium HGW-Spirochaetae-5
AATAACATGAACACAATAAAAGGGCTCATATCTCTTCAGATTGGCAACATGAATGAGCCCTCCTCTACAGCTCTACTCGAGGATGTAGAAAACCGGGTACAGAGCATGATTATCCTTTATGACAAACTTTACTGTTCTGAAAACTACAGAGAACTCTCTGTCAAAGACTACATGGAAGCATTGACCCAGGAAATAGTTTATAACTTCCCGAATCGGGACATCGTGAAACTTGAAACTGATATTGAAGATTTTATACTTAATGTAGGTTTACTGGCACCGCTTGGGATTATAGTTAACGAACTTTTGACAAATATTATGAAACACGCATTTACAGAAAAAGATTCAGGCATAATCAGAATCTCCACGTCTCTAAAGGAGAATACTGCAACTTTAATAATCAGTGATAATGGAAAAGGGATGCCTGAAAACGTAAAATTTGACGGGGATACAGGATTCGGACTCAATCTTGTAACAATGCTTATGGAACAGATCGGCGGAAAAATTAATGTTGAAAGGGGTAATGGAACAACATTTACTCTGCAATTTCATGTTTCATAATTGCCATTTCGGCTATCTCCAAGATTACCCCGGTTAATATTAAAAAATTGTTACGGCAGTTCAACAAAAGCCGCGCCAAGATTATAATCCACACGTCCAGAGACAACACCTGCTGACCGCGTTTCCACATAAGCAAAATATAAATATGTTTTACCGTCACGCTGGGCAATGGTAGGTTCTCCAACTCCGAATATTCCACCGAGGGTCACATCTCCGGACTTCAGGACAACAACCTCATTACCCCACTTGGTGTTATCTGCAAAATCCGCAGTCCCGTGAACTCCACTAAACTCATGGTATACAATACCTACATCGCGGTTAAGGTAGAGTCTTGTTCCGGTAAAAAATGGCTGCGACTCGCTTCCGGCTGTATTAATTTTAGCCGGCAGAGTAACCGGAGTCCATGTGCCACTGGGATATGATCCGCCTGTTAAAACATAGACAGTTAAATTGTGAGTATCCTGCTCATCATCTGTCCATATCGATTTAATTTCGCCTGTTCCGTCATAATATAAATGAGGATTGCCCTGCACTCCCAGATGTGAAGAAAAACCAACGGGAGTTATGACCGGAGATATGCCGCTGAATAATTCACCACTATATGAGACGTCACCCAGACTGTTATTCTGCCCCATAGTAATTGTACCATGATAAATATCCGGTTTGTCATCTTCACCTGTAGTAGTTCCTCCATCGGCAGCACCATCAAAGTAATTATTCCACGCAACGGCAAACTTTGCAGTAGTGGCGCTCGTCATCTGAAATGATAATCCGAATGGTCCGTTTGTCCCTCTGGCATCATTAAACGCGACCTTAAACGGCTGGGCAAAAGTCCCGTCACTCTGCCGCTTGAATCCGTAAAAGACAGTTGGAAACAAGACAAGACCCTTAGCAACAGCAGGAACTTCAAATGATATATGTGTAAGTTTACCGGAATTTATAGCTCCCACGGGGAAATCGGGTCTTGAAGAGGTGTTGTATGGACCTATGGTATCAAATACCCAATTGCTGTCAGACTTTGCCGGACATGTTTCAAGATT
>PGXT01000092.1:0-3161 GCA_002839285.1 Spirochaetae bacterium HGW-Spirochaetae-5
TAATACTTACAGCATCGGGCGGGAGCCTCAGGGATTATCCCGGTGAGAGTTTAAAAGATGTGACTCCCGAGGTTGCCTTAAAGCATCCTACCTGGAGTATGGGGAGTAAAATTACCATAGATTCGGCAACTCTCATGAATAAGGGCCTTGAGGTGATAGAGGCGCATCATCTGTTTAATTTCAGTTATGATAAGATAGATGTGATCATTCACCCGGAGAGTGTTATTCATTCAATGGTGGAGACAGTTGACGGAGCTCTTTATGCTCATATGGGTGTAACGGATATGGTTTTCCCTATCGTTAACGCTCTTACATATCCGGAAAAGCTGAAGAATCCATTCGGCAGACTTGATCTGGCCGAAGTGGGGAGCCTTAATTTCAGGAGATACGACAGCAAAAGGTTTCCGGCCCTTGAGCTATGCTATCATGCGGGGAGAACCGGCGGGAATATCCCGGCCGTACTGAATGCGGCGAATGAAGCTGCCGTTTATGCATTTCTGGAAAAGAAAATCCGTTTTACGGATATAGTGGAGATTGTAGAAAAAACAATTGAATCTATTGATGTAATAAGCGGACCTGACATTAAAGATATTTTTGAA
This sequence comes from Spirochaetae bacterium HGW-Spirochaetae-5, assembly GCA_002839285.1. Classification (GTDB taxonomy): domain Bacteria; phylum Spirochaetota; class UBA4802; order UBA4802; family UBA5550; genus WRGT01. The sequence continues at coordinate 600 of PGXT01000092.1, forward strand.
TCAGATACTGAAGCAGGAAATATTGCATTAAGATTTATTAAGGAGAAGCATTTATGATGACGTTGACATATATTTTCGGAGCGGTTGTTCTTCTTGGATTATGTATTTTTGTACATGAGCTTGGGCATCTGCTTGGCGGAAAGATGGTGGGTATTAAAGCAAAGGTTTTTTCCATGGGATATGGAAAAGGTTTCTGGAAGAAGAAATATGGCGATACAACATATCAGATAACCCTGATCCCCTTTGGCGGGTACTGTCAGTTTTATGGAGAAGATCCCGGAGAGGCTAAAACCGGGGAGGGTTTTGAATTTCTCTCGGCTCATCCTCTTAAAAGAATTGTGACTGTTGCAATGGGGCCGATTTTTAATCTGATTTTCGGTATCATTCTTTTTTATATTATGAACTTAACCGGATACGCCAAGGAGACCAATAAAATCCTTATACCGGCAGAGATGACTGCCGGTGAGTATGTATCTCCCGCTTATCAGTCGGGACTCCGCACCGGTGATATAATCACTTCAATAAGCGGTAAAGAGATTAAAGCTTTCTCTGATATTCAGGGTGAGGTTTTTTTCTCCGACGGACGTGAACTGGAAGTTAAAGCTGTACGTGACGGCGAAGTGAAAACATTTAATGTTACTCCGTCAGACGGAACCGGAGAGGGGCGTTATACCCTTGGTGTCATGCCGTATACAAAGGGTATTACTCTTGCCCGTGTTATTAAGGGCGGTTCTGCCGAGTCCGGCGGTTTATCAGGGAAAGACACCATAGTAAAAGTCAACGGCGAACAGGTCCACACCCCTTCAGATCTATCGGCAATGCTTCAGAAGGGTGAAGGTAAAGATATATCTCTTGTCTATATTTCTAAAGGTGAAGAGAAGACGGCTGTTCTGAAACCTGTAAAGACCGATGTTTTTGTTGTTACCTCCTCCGGTAAAAAACAGACACAGGAGAGTTTTGTTGCTAACGAAGAGTTTAAAAAAACTCTTGCACAGGGACTTGTGCGGGTTGACGGAAAGCCTGTTGCTGAATATGCAGATTTTTTTAATGATGTAACTAAAGCCGCATCTGCAAAACGTGATGTTATAATTGATGTAGATAAAACAAGATATGCGGGACAGTTGGATATTAAAAACCGCTATATGATCGGTATTGAACAGATGGGTATTGAGTTTGAAATGGTCCATGTTCAGTATGGCCCTGTTGACGGATTTGTTCAGTCTTTAATTGAGCCCTGGGATTTTATTGTAATGAATATAAAGGGTTTTGGAATGCTCTTCAGCGGCAAAATGGATGTTAGAGAAAACCTTTCAGGTCCCATACGGATTGCTAAAATTGCAGGGGATGTTCTTTATTACAGAGGGATCTCTGATTTTATACTCCTCATGGCTAAGATATCAATTATTCTGATGTTTATGAATCTTCTCCCTATACCTGCCGTTGACGGGAGTCATCTTGTGTTTTATATTATTGAAGCAATAAGAGGGAAGCCTCTCAATGAAACTATTATGATGAAAATCCAGACCTTCGGCGTGGTTTTTCTTATAGTTTTAGGGGTCTTTGTAATAGTAAATGATATAACAATGCTCCCTTTTGTTCAGAATTTATTTAAGTAAAAGTATAAAGCTGTAAACTTCCCGAACTCACCCCGGCCCCTCTCTTTTGAAAGAAAGAGAGGGGAGTTTTGTATAAGAGATTTATTGTGTTTTCAGGGAAATATTTTGTTTTACGAAGCTCCTCTTTTTTTCTTCAAAGGGAGGGGCGCGGCAGTAGCCGGGGGTGAGTGTAAAAATTTTTAATGAAAAATTATCCGATCATAGCACAAGTCGGTTTTAATGGACTCAGCTTTTATATTGAGCTTTTAACTGGTAAATCCTTAAATACTTCCGTATCCTCCAACCGGCTTATTTCATATGTATGTTAAATTTCGTATAAAATAATAAATTTAATAATATGAAAATAATCAATTCCATCTACTCCAAGTGGCTGCTTTTTCTAAGTCTGATTGTTCTATCTATTGGTTTCCTTTTTTATTATTCATACAACGATGTTAAAAATCTCGCATTGGCAGAATTTAATAAGCAGCAGATGCTTCTTGCGGAGCAGGCTGTTTCAGGCATTGAGGAGTTGTTTAACAGTTTAAACAGTGATCTCGATTTTATTTCTAAATTTGAAGATGTAGCTTTAATGAATAATAACGGGAAGAGAATACTCACCGGTCTACTTGAGAAGAGGAACGGTTTCCTGAGTTCCGTGGGGAGGATGGATGAACGCGGCCGTATACTCTGGCTTAATCCTGAAAACAGGTCTTTAATCGGTAAAGATATTTCATCTCAGAAACATGTGAAACATATGCTGGAGACGCGCGAACCTTCAATTAGTGATGTTTTTACAGCTGTTCAGGGCTTCAGATCTATCGGCTATCACTACCCTGTTTTTCATAAAGGGATTTTTAAGGGGAGTATAGGCGTTCTTATAAATTTTGATTACATCTCAAAAAAGTACATTGAAAACATCCGTATAGGTAACGCAGGGTACGCCTGGGTAATAAGCGGCGAGGGG
>PGXT01000092.1:3169-10587 GCA_002839285.1 Spirochaetae bacterium HGW-Spirochaetae-5
GTTGTTGCAACACCGGAGGATTATATTCTCTCGTCAGTTGCGGGATTCAGGAATAAGTCTTTAATGATACTGCTTCTGGTGATCTGCATCAGTATTCTGTTTTATTATTTTTTATTCAGAGTGTGGATATATGTAAGTGAAGTGAAACATCGCGTGAGAATAGAATCTGCAATCAGAGAGAATGAGGAGAATCTCCGGATAACCCTTAATTCAATCGGTGATGCTGTTATCTCTACCGATGAGAACGGTAATATTAAAAGAATGAATTCTGCTGCGGAAAATATTACAGGATGGTTGTCGAAAGAATCTTTGGGGAAATCTTTAACGGAAATATTTACTATTTTTGATCCCTCAACGGGAGTGAAAAGTGAAAATCCCTTTCTGCAGATTGTACGATCCGGGAAGACTCTGGAGATATCAGATTTGGCAATCCTCTTCGATAAAAAAGGTGTTGAGAAAAAAATTTCAAGGACAGCTGCCCCTATACTTGATATGTCGGGTAAAATTGTAGGTGTAGTAATAGTTTTCAGGGATATATCGGAGAAAATAAGGATTGAGGAACAGTTAAGGCAGTCTCAGAAGATGGATCTTATAGGGCGGCTCACCGGCGGCGTGGCCCATGATTTTAACAATATGCTTGCCGGGATTCTCAGCGCCTCGGAAGTTCTGGAACTTAAATCGGGCAATGATGAGAAAAGCATGAAATTTATTACATTTATAAAAGATACTGCGCTTAAGGCATCGGGGCTGACTCAGCAGCTTCTGAACTTTTCCCGTAAAGGGGTTCGTGTATCTGAAAATGTAGATGTGCATAATTCCATCACTATGGCGGTTGATATTCTCCGGCACAGCATCTCTCCTGATATTAAGATTTTAATAGAGTTTAACGCCGTTAAATCTGTTGTCTCAGGCGATGCGTCTCAATTGCAGAGTATAATACTGAATCTTGTAATAAATGCAAGGGATGCCATGCCTGACGGAGGTGAGGTTGTAATAAAGACAGGCAACCTGATATTGAATCCGGATTTTTGTACAAAAACAGGCTTTACTATCGATCCGGGGCTATACATTAAGATAAGTGTTTCCGATACCGGGAGCGGCATCAGTGATGATTTGAAATCTAAAATTTTCGAGCCTTTTTTTACTACAAAGTCAGCCGGGGATGGTACCGGACTGGGATTGTCGATTGTCTACGGGAATGTTAAGGATCACAATGGAGCCATAGAAGTCTCTAATGGTGAGCCGGCTGGTACTGTTTTTGATATTTATCTCCCTGTTGTTGAAAATGTGGTGTGGAAGAAGGAGAAAGACAGCGCTATTATAACCGGGAAGGGGACCGTTCTTGTCGTAGAGGATGAATTTATTTTAAGAAGTATTACTGAAAGCATTCTCTCTGATCTCGGGTATCGTGTTCTGATTGCAGAAAACGGTGAGGCCGGACTCGGGTTATTCAGCAGTAATTTTCATCAGATTGATGTGGTGCTCATGGATATTGTTATGCCTGTCATGGGTGGAGTTGAAGCACTGAAACTTTTTAAGCAGATTGACTCTTCGGCTGTTGTATATCTGATCAGCGGGAATATAGAAAATCTGGAAATTGATGAAGTAATGAGTTATGGTGCTTCCGGTATTCTGCAGAAGCCTCTTGCAATTACAGAATTAAGCAGAGTTGTCTCGGAGGGTGTTCTGCGTAAAACCGGAATCCAGCCGGCAGAATAGAACTCTGTTCTTGAACTTGACAAAAATAACCCTGCATTTTAATCAATGGTAATTCCCTTATATATTTTTAGTGCAGAAAAAAGGGATCCCGTAGCTGTAAATAATAACTGATTCAGGAGATCTTATGAGTGAAATTAAAATGTATACACCAAAAATAAATGCGATTGATATTTTTAAAGAACTCAGGAATCTTAAAAGTGATGAACTTCTTCCGTCTACAGGAGCGCTTGAGTTTTTCTATCAGCATCTTCAATATCCGGGAGTCTCTCTTTTTTTAAGAGATAAGAATAGAGTTAAATTTTTTTATCTTGACCACGATGATTTTATTCTTGAAGTGAAAGATCAGACCCCGGAATGGACTATATCATCAGATAAAAATCTGGTGAGGATTACTCTGAATTACAAAATTCACGACGCATCAGCCGTAATAAGCTTTGTTTTTGATATATCTGATAAAGCCTACAGGGATCTGCTTGAAGTCGTGCGTAAAAAGAAGGAGATAAAACTCTATTATTTAACAATGATATATGGCGGGCTTGTTTTCGATTCTTATAAAAAGTTTAAAGTGCCCGCTGACATTCTCATTGCTCTGAAAGCACTCAAGTGAAATAAAAAAGGGACAGAACCCCCGTCCTGCCCCTTTTACCCATTTTATCAACTAACTGAAGTATGCTTTTTGATGGTGCACTTTTTCCTGCTGCCGGTTTTATACGGCAGCAGGGTAAGCTTTCAGTTAATTTACCTGATTAATAGAAATTTTCTTCGGTTTAACCGCTTCACTTTTATGCAGAGTCAGAGTAAGAATTCCGTTTTCAAGTTTTGCATCAATTCTATTTCTGTCTACGTCATTACCTACTCTGAATGTTCTGCTGAAATCTTTTGCCCTGAATTCAGCATATTTCAGACTGTCTGTGTTTTCTTCAGGTGAAGATTCTGCTGTAATTTTCAACTCGTCATTGTCTATCACTATGTCCAGATTCTCTTTTACTATACCCGGCATCTCCAATTTTACCGAGTATATGTCTGCAGTTTCATATATATCAGTCAGAGGTATATGAAACACTTTTCTGGATTCGCCGCTGTTTTTAACATTTGTATCAGTCATCATATCGGGCCCCCTTAATTGATCTCAATTTTTTTAGGTTTTGCATCTTCTGATTTGGTCAGGTTGATCGTCAGAACACCATTTGCCAGATCAGCTTTAATTTCATCATGCTTCACTCTATATGGAAGCTTTATGCTTTTCTTGAATTCACCGAAAAGCCTCTCTTTTCTTATATACTGCTGATTTTCGTAATCTTCTTTCTTGCTTCCGCTGATAACTATATTATCATCAACAAGCTGTATATCGATGTTTCCGCTGGTGATGCCGGGAACAAGGGCATGAATCGTTATCCGGTCATCCGCCTCCCTGATCTGTACAGGGGGGAATTCACGGGATGATTCATATCCAGTCTTGTGCTCAAAAAAGTCATCGAAAACGGTTCTCAGTTTAATCATATCGTTGAAAATATTGTAAGTGTACATAGTGTCCTCCTTAGTGAATATCAATTTTTATTTTTTCAGTTTTTTCAGGTTTCTCTTTTTCAATAGTTATTGTAAGAACTCCGTTCTTAAGTTCCCCTTTTATCTCTTTCTGCTTAAAACCTGCAGGGAGAGTTACTGATCTTGAAAATGAACCTGTGCGTCTTTCAGAAAAAATGAAGTTTTTACCTTCAGATCCCTTTTTTTCTTCTACTTTTTTTCCTGAAACAGTAATAACATTACCGTTTATTGTAACATCGAGATCTTTTTCATCGATCCCGGCTACATCTGCTTTGATGTAAAAATTCTTCTCATCATCGTAGACATCCATGGCGGGGAGCCATTCTGAATCGAACAGTCCCGCTGTACGTAGATTGAAGAAATCATCAAACAGCCTGTTTACATCATTCCGGAATGACTTTAATTCAGGTGTTGAATCATTGCTTTTTCTTGTAATGCCGAATTTCATAGCGACCCTCCTATGTTTATTTTATTATTGTTAGCACTCGTACTCATTGAGTGCTAACAATAATAAAATAATAACGAATTATTTTTTCGTCAAGCAAAGTTGAAAATTTTTTTTAAATTTTTTTGATTTTTTTTTATTTATTCAAAAACCGGTGGTGAAATTGCTCTACGCCATGCCATCGGCGCGGCGGAGATAAAAAATTATCGGTTTATGGACAGTCACGAATCCCGCCGCCTCTGGCGGCGGGGAAATAACTCATAAGTAGTGTTAAACTTGATAAAATTACGAGATTTACGTGTGAGATATTTTTTTTGAAGGTTAAATAGTCAGTTATGATAAGTTATTTGATGCCGATGATATTAACTTTCGTTTTTATGCTTCCACTCGATTGCATACTTAATAAGTTCATTGCTGTTGCTAAGGTTAAGTTTTGTTTTTATGCTCAACTTATGCGCTTCAACGGTTTTTACGCTTATATTTATCTCTTTTCCTATGTCACTGGTTTTCATCCCCTTCGAGATGAGCTGAAAAACTTCAAATTCCCTATCGCTTAATTTTTTTATTTCCAGTTCTTCATTTTTGTCGTCATTGATTAAGTGATTAATAAGTTTGGAAGTGATTGTATCACTTAGATACAGATTCCCCTGAAGAATACTCCTGATTGCTTTGACTATATTATCAGTGAGGTCATTCTTCATTATATACCCTTTAGCTCCGGCTTTAATAGCTCTTTCAGCGTATAAATTCTCCTCATGCATTGATAACACAAGTGACTTTATCTTTGGATACCGCTTTTTCAGGCTTTTAATAAGGTCTATTCCATTTGTCGACCCTTTCAAAGATATATCTACCACTATGAGATCGGGGGAGAATTTTTCCACATATTTCATGGCGCTTTCAGCATCCTGCACTGAATTAATAACCTTCATGTCAGTCTCTCTGTCAATGAGCTGCTGTATTCCGTTCGATACAATCGGATGGTCGTCTACTATCATAATATTTGCCGGTTCAATGGACAACTGATCCATATTATACCCCTACCTCCGCCGGGATTTTTTTTAATTTCGAGGAATCCGCCTATAGCCCTTGCCCGGTATTTCATAATCTCCTGGCCGACACCGGATTCGGTTTCAGAATCATTTGAAATGCCTCTGCCGTTATCAGTAATACTTAAAGAGATCATGCTGTTTTTCTGATTCATTAATATTTTAATACCGGTACATTCCGAGTGTTTTAATGAATTCATTACAGCTTCGTCAATTATATAGTATAATTCTTTTATAATAGATTCATCGCTTATATGTATAGATTCGTCAATTGTAAATTCACAGTGCAGATTATAATCTCTCTCAATTGTCAGGGCTACAGCATCGATCATTTCCTTGAATTCAAGGCCGTGATTTTTGTAAGGGATAAGGCCATGAGACAACCGTCTCACTTCATTGATAGCATTTTTAATCCCTTTTTCGATCTCATTTACTTCAAGGGACAATTCTGTTGAGACCGGCTTGAGTTTATCCGCAAGCAGTCGTGATTTAATTGCAACAGCTAGAAGATCATGACCAAGGTCGTCATGGAGGCTTATACCAATCTTTTTTCTCTCTTTATGAATCACTTCCAGTATTCTCGCTTCAAGCTGAACCCGGTCTGTTATATCGCTTGAGTTTAAAATAACACTGCCGGTATTTCCGTCACTGTCTAAATTGGGGTGGAGTGCTATCTCCAGCAGACGAAGTCTCTCTTTATCTTTATACCAGATTTCTGTCTGTATCTCCTCTCCGTTGAATGAACGGTTTATGAGATCTAAAAATTTACTCTCTCTTGTGCCGAGTCTGTCTTTAAATAATGAAGCTATCTGAATATTTTCGATTTCGTCAGGAGTAAGATGGTGAAAATTGATGAAAGCTTCATTAGCGGTTTTAATAATTCCCTTGGTGTCGAAGTATGCCAGCATACCGGAGGATTTGGATATTATTTTTTCTGCTATTGATATTTGCGTATAAGCCGCTTTCTTTTCAAAGAGGTTAACTGTAAGTTCTGCAGTTATTCTGAATACGGATTTCAATTCCGGAGAAAAATTTTCAATTGCTCTTACTGAACTGAATCCGATATATCCGATTCGGATACCTTTGCTGTAAAGCGGGATAAGCATTGATGAGCTTATACCGGCGCTGAATATTTTTTCAGCACCTGCCTCCGGATTATATTTCACTTTAGCTACATCAGGTATCAGTATAAGTTCATTCTTTTTTTTTCTTTTCCAGCCTTTGGGGAGGTGAACTGTTTTTAATGTTTTTACCGTGGGACTGAATCCCTGTGCACACCAGTCATTTGTAATGGTAATTTCATCGCCGGATTCATTAAAAAGTGCGATGAAAGATCTTGTTACATTGGCAAATTTCCCTGTAAGAAGGAGAAGTTTGTCAAGGTGTGAATCTATATCATCTGCCTGTATATTTATTGATTCAAGTGCAAGTCTTGTAAGAAGGCTTTCAAACTCCAGCAGAAATCCCAGCAGTTTGATATTCTGAATTTTTTCAGTGACGTCTTCTGAGATAACAAGTTTAACCGGGGAATTATTTTTATCGATATGATTTATTATACGGTGTTCAAGTATTTTATCAATACCTTTTCTGCTGGTTACTGAAGTCAGCGCTTTTAAACTGCTGCTGCTGAGGTCTTCAGGATTCAGCGAGAATAATTTTTTAAATGATTCTCCGGTTATTGTCCTGCCGAAGAACCCCGATGTTATTTTGTTATTCCATGTGATGGTATCATTATCATCGACAATTGTCAGCATCTGCGGTATTGAATCCAGCAGTATATTCAGTACACCGGTATCCGGGGTATTACTGTTTTTATCAGATTTCACGGTCTATTGCTGTTCCTGACATAGCATTAACAGGGCAGGCGAGTCTGCAAAGTCCGCATGCCACACATTTTTCAGCGTCAAAAATTACTTCCATTGTTTCTCTGTTTATATAAAGAGCGTCAACTCTGCAGACGGCTGTACATGCCCCGCAGTGAACACATTTCTGTTCATCCCGTTTAATCATGTCTGCAAGTATCTGTACTTCTACACCTTCGGTTTTAAAGTAGTTCAAAGTTTCATCAAGCTGCATATCACTGCCGGTCAGCCCGAGAATAATTCTCCCCTCCTGTTTGGGGAATATTTTTGCTTCAAGAACGTTGAATACAATATCAAAGTCTTTTGCTATTCTATATATGATCGGTTTATACATTATCTCTTTTCTGAATATCAGTAAAACATTAACGGATTTCATTTTTCCCTCTCTAATTGTTTATATATATGCTATTAATGTTTATTTTTTAATTTTTTCAAATTAAAAAAAGCTATATTATCCCCGCCGCCGAAGGCGGCGGGATAATATTTTACTTTTTACTCTAATAATTATATTCAGGTATAATTAGTGAATATAATTATAGCAATTTATGAAATGTCTAGAGTCAGTCATTTCGAACCCCCGTCAATTTTTCGGGTGAGTGCTTCGACAGGCTCAGCAACCAACGGATACGGTCAGTGAGCTTGTCGAACTGTTCAGTTAATATCGCATCTTCGGAATTACAGTAATGGTGCTGTTTTAATTCGGATTCGCCATTACAGCTATTTTTGATCTCTAAAAATATATTGCAAGAAATTTTAGTAATATCTGTAAAATTGTTTAATCCAGCGGAGCCAGTTCAA
>PGXT01000092.1:10685-12493 GCA_002839285.1 Spirochaetae bacterium HGW-Spirochaetae-5
AATTTTTATTCCGATATTATTTTTGAAATAGATATTATTAACATAAATTCCGATGACTGCCGGTTTTTTGAGAGTCATCCATATGTCACCGCCGTTTTCAACAATAATTTCACCGGTATAGTCAAGAAGATCCCTCCCGACTTTTTCAGCAATGGCACCTGCAACAGCTGCCATTGGGCCGACTCCTGCCGCAGCGGAGGCACTGTACATCACTGCGGCAATTTTACCTTCATCTCCATAGGGGATTATCGGGTTCAGTGAGTGAAGGAAATCATCATGTTTACGGATGTGTTCTTCAAGTTCAGCTCTTGCCGATTTTAATACCTCATAGGCTTTATCATGGAGATTCACATCGGCCCGTATAAACAGATCGGTTGTGTCAATTCTGACATTGAATGAGCCGCTGCTTTCACCGTTGTAATCCCGATAGAATCTTGTCCTGTGTTTCATCTGTTACGGCTGAAGGGTGCTCCCGGAATCTGAATCTGAGGAATTCCGATAGTGAATCCCTGTTCGACCCATCCCTTTAAAGTATTTGCGATTTTTAAAGCTTTAGGGTAACTCGAAAGAGGTGATGAAGGTATTGATCTTCCGTTAAGTGACACGTTCCCGGATTTAAGTTCGGCAAAAGTAACCTCTTTTATTACTCGAACATCTCCATTCGGGTAGTCAATGCCGTAGTCAATAATCGGGGTTTTTATGTCGCTGTCGGTTAAACCTGTAAAGTACGCAAGGTCTTCATTGAGTATCGGGATGGGGATACCTATTCCGACCATGAGCGAACATCCGTATCCTGTAATGGAAGCACCACGGATAAATTCGGTGTTCATCTCTTTCATGTCACCTGTTACAGCTATTGTTCCGGAACCTTCCATGACCATTCCGTTTTCGTCTCTCTTACCGCCAGGTGAATGCTGAGTCCCCTGCCATGTTACAGCGCCAACGGCGCCGCCGAGGAAAATTTTTGTCCCTGTTCCTATGGTCCAGTAGTAGGGGTCGTTAAGAAGCGGACTCAGCTGGCCTGCGCTTGAGTATGTTATGTTCCCCATATCGGGTTTCAGAATTCCCATATATGTATATATCATTTTTTTGGAACAGTTTACCGCTGTATTATAGTTCTGGTATGAGTTCCGCGGATTGTATAAGAATGCATTTCGAAGGTCATTTATCGTAATGGTTTTTTCATACTCTTTAAGCGGGTAGCAGTCGGTGCCGTAGCTTTTAGCTTTAATTTTTACATGTCTCCCGGCAATTAAATCTTCAATTACGTGCCCCCCTCCGTATGAGAATGCTCCGGGGTGAATTTTATTTAGCGGATCATCCTCTTTAACCTGTGTTGCCCCGATATAGCAGTCAACGGCTGCAATTCCGGCATATGCTTCGACATCGTTAAGCAGTACTTTTGTAGTTCTTATACGGGGTTTTGTATGTCCCATGTTCAGAAATGCTCCCGATGAGCACATTATTCCGAATGTACCCGTTGTAACCACATCGACTTTCTCAAAAGCTTTTTTTACACCTTCACTTTTTACGATTCCGGGCATTTCAGCAGCGGTAACGACTACGGCCGTACCTTTTTTAATTTTATCATTTATCTCTTCATAACTTTTCTTAATTTCAATAGAGCTCATCTGCTTCTCCTTGCGCAGCTAACCACGATGAAGGGGATTTGCGCATAAATAATCTGTAATTCGAAAATGCTTCAGGGGGATATTGTATTCAACTATTTTTTTTATTTATTTCATGAGAGCCGGTTTTACAGGTAAAAAATGCTTTAAAACAAAGTATATTTAATTATATTAAGTCAA
>PGXT01000092.1:12498-22501 GCA_002839285.1 Spirochaetae bacterium HGW-Spirochaetae-5
CAGATGCCGGGAGATACCGAGTCGCTTACTCCTTCAGATGTGAATCTGTTTGTTAAGTCTAAAGAGATTACAAAGATGATTAAAACTGTGAATTATATGCTTTTTAATTTAATGGATGAACAGCAGAGGGGTGAGTTTATCGCCGAGAGAGATAAATTCAGAGATAAAACAGGGATCGATTATTTCGATGAAAAATCTTTAAGAAATGCCGGTATAGATACAAATAGGCCGGTATCATTTGCAAATTTTGATAAGGATAATATTATAAGCAGTACCGGAGAAGTGATGCTTATTTTTCTGCCGGTTTTAAATGAAAAGGATTTTCCTTTGAAATTTATTGAATTGATAAAAAAAGCAAATGCCGGAAATCCGGCAATAAGTATAACTTCAGTTACGGCTTCATATAAAAATATAACTGTATACCAGGTGAAAGATGATCTTTATATTGCCGGTGCTAACGGATATCTTCTGATCGGGTCCACAAGTGATATTATCAGAAGGGTCATTGATGTCCGGGAATCCCGAAGCGGCAGTCTTATTCTTGACGGGAATTATAAGGACTATCTGTCAAAGGGTAAAAACGTTTATGACCTGAATGCTTTTATGACTAAAAAATTTATTATGCAGCTTCGCGGGGCTTCTCAGGGAACAGATGAAATTTCCGGTATTTATTCCATGAAGAATTTTATACTTTCGCAGGGTGAATCAGCAGCTTCCGATCTGAGCAGCAGTTCTGTTTTTGATACTGTTGATTACATCGCAGCCGGTGCAGGCCTGGACGGGAATAAGCTGAGAATGAATGCTTCTGCAAAACTGACGGCTGATAATCCCTATGTGAATCTTATTCTCGGATTTCTTAAAACAGGTGTTGAGGGTAAATCTCTTTATGTCCCCTCGACGGATACTGCGCTGTTTATGTCGATGAACCTGAAGTATCTTGATAATCTGTGTAAGGGCGAAATTGAGTGGTGCGGTAAATACAACGCGTACAAAGAGCAGATTAAAAAAGAATGGGGTGTAGATCTTGAGAAGGATTTTATACCGTACCATACAGGTGGGATTAATATGATGACCCTGGATTCCGGATCCTACGGCGGGATGGGGGATATTTTATTATTTATTCCTATGACTGATTCTAAAAAAACTGAAGAACTCTGGCAGAAGATGAGAAAGGGCGTTCAGACTAAATACGGGAAGAATAAGAAATTCGGTGAAGAGAAGATCGGCAGCCGGAGGGGATTCTGGTATATAGATGAGAGTCAGATGAGATTTTTTGTAAGCTATGATCAGCGCGGTATTTACGCCGGGAACAGCACTGGTCTTATGAAAAGCGCTCATACGGGGAGTACTGTAGAGACTGCTTCCAATATGGGGAGTTATGGCAAGATAATTAATGGTAATACATTTTTCCTTCTGAATATAAAGAAGAATGCTTTTTTAAAGATGATGATGCAGATGAGAGCGCAGGGTAATCCCGATGCTGCAAAAGTGATTAACCGTATCGGTGAGATCTTTCTCTTCTGTGAGAAAAAAGATGGACTTGTTTCTATGGATTTCGAAGTTGAAATTAAGGCTGCCGGTAATAAAAAATGAAATATGTTTTCGGGCCTGTGAATTCAAGAAGGCTTGGAGTTTCTCTTGGAGTTGATATAGTCCCGTTTAAAGTCTGTTCTTTCAATTGCGTTTACTGCGAGTGCGGCGGTACAACTGAATTGACCGATGAAGTAAAAGAGTATATACCTTATTCTGAGATTACAGCTGAAATAAGCAAGGTGCTGAGTAAAAAACCTGCTATTGATGTTGTTACTTTTTCCGGTTCCGGCGAGCCGACTCTTAACAGCAGACTTGGTGATCTGATCAGGTTTATTAAAACAGATTTTCCGGAATACAAGGTCGCGGTGCTTACGAACAGCTCAATGCTTCACCGGCCAGATGTAAGAGAGGGATTGCTTGACGCTGATATAATCTATCCTTCACTGGATGCTGTAAGTAAAAATGTGTTTGAGAAGATAATGAGGCCTGTTGCCGGAACCGATCCGGAGAGTATTGTCGATTCAATAGTACTTCTGCGGAGTGAGTTTAAAGGGATTATCTGCCTTGAAATATTTATTATTGCCGGTGTGAATGATACCGATGACGAGCTCAGTAGACTGAAAGATGCCTGTATAAAGATTCGTCCCGATGAAATTCATCTTAACCATCTCGACAGGCCCGGGGCAGAGGATTGGGTTAAACCATCGGATCTCGAAAATCTGAATAGAATAAAAAAATATTTTGATCCTCTCCCTGTAAAACTTGTGGGGAGAGTGCAGGGGGCAGGGAGTACAACTCATTATTTTGAAGAGTACGAGAATTGTGTATACGATGCAGTCGATGAAAATGGTTCAGATGCTGAAGAGATTGCAGATCGGCTTAATATGCGTCTCTTTGATGTACTCAGATCTTTAAAGAATCTGCAGAAGAAAAAGAGAGTGGAGAAAATTACCAGAGAGGGAAGAGACTGTTATATCCGGATAGACTAGTCCAGTAAAACTCACCGACCCCTCTCTTTGGAAAGAAAGAGAGGGGTGGTTCTATGCAGAAAATTTATTTATTTAAATCAAGAATCACATTATTATCCGCAGGGGGGAAATCGGTTCTCCATCCGAAGATCAGATCTTTTTTAAGCTTTAGAGCAATACTTCCGAAAAAACCTACTCCATCCGCATCGAGTATGTCAGCCTGAACAGGTTCATCTCCGTACAAATGAAGAATATAAGCTTCAGTTATCTGCGGCCCGAGTTTTTTCTGTCCAGCATCGGATACAAGGTATTTACCCATGGCATCGTTAACCATTTTGAGGGTAATATCGTAGTATCTTTTTCTGCTGTATTCAGTAGTGTCCATCCCTTCAAACTTCGGTTTTTTCATATGAACGGTTTTAACAACAGCTTTCTGGTCGTTTGTAATTGTTATTTGTCTGTACGGTAGCGGGTATGTTACGAAAGATCCCGTCTCTATGTCGTAGAGAGTTTTATTGAATTCCGCGAAATGTTTCTGTGTAATATCCTGTGCGTGATAATGTCCGGTAAAGACAAGTGAAACGCCGTATGCCGCAAATAATCTGCTTATATCCTCGTGGTTGTCGATAACAAAATCTTTGTAGAATTTTCGCTGACCCTTAAAGTGTTCCATAACCGCATGGTGCATGGATATCATTACAGCTTTCTTCTGTTTTTTGGACTCAATAAGCATCTCTTCAATCCATGAGAGAGTTTCGGGATAGAATGTTCCGCCGGAGACAACATGTTTATCCGGTTTGTTCTCCCGCCATTTATTTGAGTCGAGACAGAAAAGCCATAATCCCTTTACGGGCTCTGCAATATAGCTTAATGAAGTTTTATCCTTATGCACAGCTTCTTTGTAGCCGTATTCATTATAAATATTTCTGAAATCTTCAGGGGTAACAGTGGCGGTTTTCCGTGGGGATTCACCGGAGTAGTCAAATGCAATACCATTGTTTATATCATGGTTTCCCGGAACTACATAGACCGGTTTACCTGACTCTTCAAGTTTTTTCAGAAGTTCTGCAAATTCTTCATGTGAGGTGTATTCACCGTCTTTAGTCAGGTCTCCGCTTAATATGATAAAATCTGCCGAAAGCTGCGACATTTCGGCAATTGCTGATTTAATAACCTGCTGGCCGTTTGCGAGAAATTTTTTATCATCCGCAAGGGAGTCGTAAAACAGTTTAGTATTTACTCCAAGAGATTCAGGGTAGTAATGCGGATCGGTAAAAACAATGATGCTCGATTCGGGGTAACTGTTTTTTTCTGCAATGAGTCTCTTTACCGGATCATCATTCTGATATTTAAAAACAGGTTTCTTATCCCCGGAACAGGATAAGAAAGAAATAACAAAAAGCGCCAGAATCAATAATGATTTTTTCATATGACCCCCATAATTTTGTACGGCCTGTTAAAGATATACTGCTATTTAATTTTGATAAACTCAACCTCGCATGAAGATACACCGCCGGCATACTGGTAGAGCATGTAAACTCCTCTGTCGCTGAAAATATTGTCAGTTACAGATGGTATTCTGCCGGAAACCATCTCTCCGTCAATGGAGAATGATGCGAACTTCCCGTCTTCCGATGCAAGTTCGTAATTATGCCAGTCTGTTCCGTGTATGGGTATGCTTCGTCCGTTAACTTCAACTTTTTCACCTTCGAGCTTTATGTGGTAGACTTCACCTCTCTCCATGGAGTAAGCTGCCAGTATAACCGGGGCTCCGGAGATGAATCTCCCTCTGATCATCAACTTGAATGTCCTTGAAGTGTTGAGTCTGCTGTAAAGTCCGGTGTGGGCAATACCTTTTGAATTAAATACTATTATGTTTCCTGAAGATATTTTTTTAAAGCTGATGGCGCCTGCATCGGCATCTTTTATATGGTTCCAGTTTTCCGGAGTATTGGAATCGGACCATGCTGTGAAGAAATCCTCGACGCTCCATATCTCCTGCTGATTTGAAATTGTTATGCTCTGCACATCCAGCGGTTTGAGAAATTTTCCGAATATCCAGCCTTTTACTCCGCGAAGGGTTGAGACTTTATACCAGTAATCTCTTGAGTCACCAACCTGCATCATGTCCATGGATTTTTCAATCTGTATCAGAAGTTCGTCTTTGATTGTTTTTCCTGCGGGGGCGCCGGTGATGCCCGGTGCGTTCCGGAGGTTAACACTATCTCCGGCTGAAATATAGAGACGTGAAACTTCCTGACTTGTTGGATATTTTGCTGCGTAGTTGTATATAATGCTTTTAAGAAATTCCGCATTGGGTTCCATCCCGCCGGCTCCATCTCTGATCGCATCAAAAATTATTGATATCATCTGAGGTGTGTAACTTGAACCGGGATATTTTTTATAGAAACGGTTCATATAATCGAAGAGCCTTGTCTGGTCCGATGCCATTGCTTTTTTAATTTCATAAAAATCAAGATCTTCGATAAACTGGCTCCCCCGGTATCTCGATGCAAATTCATTGTAAAACTGACCCTTGGGTGCTATTCTGCTTTTTTTTGCTGCGGGAATAAATTCAAGATCACCCCCGGTCTTTGCATTAATACTTTGAAGTTTCTTTTCTATTTTTAATTTGTATTTTTCAAATTCAGGTTTGTCTTTGTTTTCAAGAGATGCATCTTTAAGCTCATCATCGTAATCATCTTCGAGTTCTTCAGCAAGTGTATTGAGAGATTTACATCTGTAGTAATAGATTTTTTCACCCTCTTCGTAGTTCGCAGTTTTAACAAAACTGTTCAGAGCTTCTATTGCTTCAATATAGTCTCCATCTTCGTAATCGCGTATTGCAGATTCAACAGTAACTCCTCTTGTGAGAAAGTAAACAACTGTGGTACAGATCACAATAACAAAGACTATTGCCGAAATAATTGCAGATTTTTTAAACACTCTACTACCTCTTCATAATATAAATTTGATTTTAATATCAATATTATTATTGATTTTGTGACGGCTCACGATTGATTTGTTTTAAAAAGGTCACTGCGAGGCATGAAATGCCGTGGCAGTCTGTTTTATATAATGAAAATGTTTTAAAACCGGATTGCTTCACTTCGTTCGCAATGACACTGTTCTAATCATTTCGTAAAATGTTATAGTTGTCACAATAAATACTATTTGTCAATATATTACAAATGACCCTTTATCATGATTTCAATAATATCATGTGCATGTTCAATCATAAGTCCCGTTGCGGCAGCATCCTTCTCGCAGAATGAAGCTGCACTGTATCTCTTTTTCTCTTCAATAAATCCGTCGCTGCTGTATATGGAGAATGGCACCGGATCGGATGTGTGAGTTCTTATCTTTACCGGTGTGGGGTGATCGGGCATGAGAAGTATTGTGTACTCCGGAAATTTTTTCATACCTTCAAGTACCGGGCCTACAACCAGTGAGTCGAAATCCTCTATGGATTTAATTTTATGTTCAATGTTCCCTTCATGCCCCGATTCGTCCGGGGATTCAACATGGAGAAAAATAAAATTCGAATCGCTCATTGAGTTAAGCAGAGCTTCGGTTTTACCCGAATAATTTGTGTCGATGTAGCCTGTTACTCCTTCGACATAAACCGGTGTAAGCCCTGCTGCTTTACCTATCCCGTGTATAAGGTCAACCGCCGAAATTGTGTGTCCGTAAAGTCCGAATCTCTCCATGAGAGTGTCCATGGCAGGGCGTCTCCCCCCTCCCCACAGCCAGATCGATTCGGGGTTACCCTGATATTTTTTCATCCCCTCTTTAATCGCCGGTGAATCTGCTATAATTGATTTTGAACGAGCCATAAGATCCCTCATAACCTCAGAACCGTTACCGGATGGAAGATAGTTCTGCACGTTCTCATCCTGGATATCGTGAGGGGGAGTTGTATCTGTTATCTCTTTGTGCGGATAATCTCTCCACACCATAATATTTCTGTAGGATACTCCGGGGTAAAATTCGATCCTCTCATGGTTAAAGTTAAGTTTTAATTCATTGATAATTATCTCTGACAGTCTGCTGTCAATATGATCCGATGTGAAATCCCTCATGATGCCGTCAGCGGCGTTAACTATGTTGCAGCGGAATGCTGTATCATTCGGGCCGAGCTCAATACCAAGATTGATCGCCTCAAGGGGAGCTCTTCCGGAAAAATATTTTGCCGGATCGTACCCGAATATTGAGAGATTTGCAGTATCACTCCCCGGGGACATCCCCTCCGGAACAGTGTTTGTAAGACCTGTTATTCCGTTCTTTGCAATGAAGTCCATATTGGGAGTTTTGCAGTGTTCAAGTATTGTTTTTCCACCAAGTTCGTCAATCGGGAGGTCGGCCATTCCATCGCCAAGGAGCACTATGTATTTTCTGTTATTCATAAATTCACCATTTTAACTTAAACAATTCATATAATTTTTTTCATACTGTCAATATTTAATTTTTCAGGGAGTATCTGTGGTTGGATTGGGTTATAGCGGGAAATTCCATGCTCTGACCCCTTAAAAAACTCTCTTTTGATCAAAAACATGAAAAAATTTAAAAAAAGCGAAAAAAACTGTCTTATAGATAAAAAACTTTTATATTTGATAATAATCATCTATAATGATATATAATTGTCTATAAATGACTGCCAGCAGACTTAATATCAGTGCCAAAGGGAGCGATATTTCGAACAGGGGAAGGTCTCCCCTGAACTTGCTGTTCTTTGAAAACTGTATAATAGTGTAGTTATTGCCTGCTCGACCTCTGTTTAAGAGCTTTAGGGTGTAGCCAGTAAAGCCTGATAAAATCCCGGTTGTTGTTCGACTGCCTTAAAACCGGAAACGAAGACTGAAATCCGACTGCCTTCGGACTCAGTCTGGCAAGGAAGCCAGAAATATAGAGAAACAAAGGAGTGTAACATGATTATCAATCACAACATGAGCGCGATTAACGCAAACAGAACACTGAAGTTTTCTCACTGGGGAGTCAATAAGAGTATGGAAAGACTCTCTTCAGGAGAAAGAATCAACAAGGCTGGTGACGATGCTTCCGGTCTGGCGGTATCTGAAAAGATGAGAACCCAGGTTAACGGGCTCCGTCAGGCGGAAAGGAATACAGAGGACGGTATGTCTTTTGTCCAGACTGCTGAAGGATATCTTAACCAGACTTCGCAGGTCATCCAGAGGGTAAGGGTTATGGCTATCCAGTCTGCTAACGGTATTTACAGCAATGCAGACAGACAGCTGATCCAGGTGGAGGTATCCGCCCTTGTTGATGAAGTAGATAGAGTTGCCTCTCAGGCTGAATTTAACAGATTCAAAGTCCTGATGGGGGAATTCTCAAAGGTAAATCCTAAAGGCAGCATGTGGTTTCATATGGGAGCCAATCAGAACCAGAGGGAGAGAGTGTACATTGGAACTATGACTGCTGCGTCTTTTAAGTTTAAAGATGGAACAGGAAAGGTTGCTCTGTCGCTTGAATCACCTGAAGGTGCTAACGCTGCAATTGGTACTCTCGATGAGGCACTGCAGAGACTTTCAAAACAGAGAGCTGATCTTGGAGCTTACTATAACAGGCTTGATTTTGCCGCTCGCGGACTTATGACTGCGTATGAAAATATTCAGGCATCAGAGTCGCGCATAAGAGATGCAGATATGGCTGAAGAGATGGTGAACTTCACCAAAGATCAGGTTCTTGTACAGAGTGGTACTGCAATGCTTGCGCAGGCAAACAGCAGCAGTCAGTCTGTTCTCAGGCTGCTTGGCTCTCTCTAATTATGTATTATACAGTTGAAGAAGTGCAGCATTGTGCTTGTTCTTTGAAAATTAACCGGTTCTCGTGCCTCCCTGGCGGAACCGGATTGTTTCATTTCCTTGCAAACATGCCGGTTTTCCGGCAGTTTGTGATGCCGGGAGGGCATCATAGACTGCCGGAGAGTTTCCGGCAGTCTTGGTTGCATGGATTATGGGCAATCCGGCAACATTAAAAGGAGAAAACCTTCGGGCTTAACAGCCTCAGACGTCAGCATGATGTTGTGTCTGAAAAACCTTAGCTGTATAAATAAAAGAGCGACAGCTTTGAAAAAAACCAAGGGAGGGTTAACATGAGAATCAATCATAACATGAGTGCCATATTTGCTAACAGGCAGATGCAGAACGTTGCTTCAAGACTTGATAAGTCTATCGAAAAGCTGGCGTCCGGTGAGATGATTAACAGGGCGGGAGATGATGCTTCAGGGCTGGCCGTATCTGAAAAGATGAGAACTCAGATAAACGGTCTTATGCAGGCGGAGAAGAATGCTCAGAACGGCATTTCTTTTATCCAGGTCGCGGAAGGATCATTTCAGCAGCTTAACGATATTATTCAACGCGTACGGTCTCTGGCAGTTCAGTCTGCTAACGGAATTTATTCCAACAGCGACAGAACCCAGATCCAGGTGGAGGTCTCTCAGCTTATCGATGAGATTGACCGTATTTCGACATCTGCTGAATTCAACAGGCTTAAGATGCTTACGGGGGCATTTGCTAAAACAAGCAAAACCGCGAGCATGTTTTTCCATGTTGGAGCAAACAGTAATCAAAGGATCAGGGTTTTTATAGGAACCATGAGTTCCAGAGCTTTGAATTTAATGGAAGACGGTAGAAAACGTACAATTTCAACGGTCGGGCAGGCAAATTCCATGATAGGTTATGTTGACGGGGCTTTAGAGAAGCTCAACAGACAAAGGGCAGACCTTGGAGCATACTATAACAGGATGGAGAACACGATCAAATCTCTTTCTCTTAATTATGAGAATATGATGGCCGCTGATTCGAGAATACGTGACGTAGATATGGCAGCAGAAATGGTTAATTTTACAAGGGACCAGATCCTTGTTCAGACTGGTGTTGCGATGTTGGCTCAGGCGAACTTCAAGCCTCAGCTTATTATGAAACTGGTGGAATAGGGAATTATTTTTAGTCAACCAACCGGCAGTGCGGTTTTATGACACACCCTCTCCGGTCCGGGAAACCGGAGAGGGGACAATTTTTTTGAACAGGAGGAGTTGATGATTACAGGAGTTTAGTTATACATGGAGGTATAATATGAACGTTATAAATTTCGTAGAAAATTTTCACAGTAAAGTGGGGATCTCCGGAAAGGGAGTTTCCGGCGATAAGATTGCTTTTCACGCAACAGCTGAACCGGCTCATCATGAGATGAAAAATATTGATCCGGAAGAAGTAAAAAAAGCAGTGAATGAATTAAACAGGTTAAGCGGAAATTTTAACGAGAAAGTGAAATTTTCACTTGATGATAAAACAAACAGAGTCATAATCAAAGTGATGGATAGGGATACCAATGAGGTAATAAGTGAGATCCCGGGGAAATTCTCCATCAGACTTCTTGAACATTTCAGGGAGTATATGGGTCTGTTTATTGACGAATCCAGATAGTTTTTAACTGGATTTTTATCATTATATTTTAAAATCCGCAAAAAATGCGGAGTGGCA
>PGXT01000093.1 GCA_002839285.1 Spirochaetae bacterium HGW-Spirochaetae-5
GATATAAAATCATCCGGTCAAAGCACAACTACATTCGATTCATCTTTTTATACAGGGATATAATAGTAATTTTTTAGTGAATTATTTTTTGAAATCTTAACAAAATCTTTATATTATATTTATCAATTATTAACCTCTAATGCTATAGTTAACTTTATAAATATTCCGGATGCGTAAATTAAATTGAATCTGGTAATCGGAAAACTTATAGAAGGAAATTTTAAGGATTTGATAAATGAATGATAAAATTATTGTAAAAGATGTCTCATTTTTTTACGGAAACAACCAGGCGATCAAAGATATAAACCTCTCGGCAGAACAGAATTCTGTACTGGCTCTTATAGGTCCATCTGGATGCGGAAAATCTACCTTTCTAAGATGCATAAACCGAATGAATGACATTATTCCAGCGACCAGAATGACCGGGGAGATATTGATTGATCAGGATTCAATCTACAGTCCTAAATATGATGTTACTACTCTTCGCAGAAGAGTGGGGATGGTTTTCCAGAAATCGAATCCTTTTCCGAAATCTATCTTTGATAATATCGCCTATGGGCTAAAGATTAACGGCGTTAAAGATAAGTACGAGATTGAAAATACAGTTGAAAAATCTCTGAAGAGCACGGCGCTCTGGGATGAGGTTAAAGACCGGCTTAACAAATCAGCCATGGGACTCTCCGGCGGCCAGCAGCAGCGGCTCTGCATAGCAAGGACAATTGCAGTTCAGCCCGAGGTAATACTCATGGATGAACCGGCATCGGCGCTTGATCCAATATCAACCCAGAAGATCGAAGAGCTTATACAGGAACTGAAAAAGAATTACACAATTATTATTGTTACACACAATATGCAGCAGGCGGCAAGGGTAAGCGATTACACTGCATTCTTCTATATGGGTGAACTGATTGAAATTAATAAAACAGAAAAGATTTTTACAAAACCTGATAAGATAATGACTGAAAACTATATTACAGGTAAATTCGGCTGATAACTATAACAAAGGTCTCTCAAATACGACTGTCATTGCAGACCGTACTTGCTATGCAGTGACGCAAAGAAATAACAAACAAATGAATATAAAAGGAGAATATAATGCTTACTCATCTTGAAATGGATCTTGAACAGATAAAAATAAAAATTTTCCGTATGGCCGACTACGCCATGGAAGCTGTTACATCATCGGTATCAGCATTAAAGAATTCCGATACTGTTCTTGCTGAATTTATTGTAAAAAATGATGAAGAGATTAACAGGCTGGAAATAGAAATTGATGATGAATGCATTAAGTTTCTTGTAACAAGACAACCCGCCGCATCTGACCTGCGGTTTATTCTTGCTATGCTGAAAATCAACACCGACCTTGAAAGAATTGCCGACCTTGCATCAAATATTGCAAAGGAGACTATACGTATTAACGGCGCTCCCCTCATCAAGCCGCTTATTGATATACCCAGAATGAGCGAAATTGCTGTAAAAATGATCAATACCGCATTTATCTCGATCACTGAAAAAAATGTGGAAAAAGCAAAAAGCGTTATTGAAATGGATAGAGAGATAGATGAACTTAATACTCAGATTTATAGAGAGCTTTTCACATACATGGGTGAATCATCAAAGAATATATCCCAGAGCCTCTCTTTAATCAATGTGGCTAAATCGCTTGAACGTGTTGGCGATCACACAAAAAATATTGCTGAACGTGCGGTCTATTATATTCAGGGTGAGGAGATCAGACACCAGAAGCCTAAAGTTTAAGCTGGTATATAATTATGAAAAAAACAATATTTGTTATCGACGATGAGAAAGATATTCGCGAGATTCTGAAAGTTAATCTTGTAAGTGAAGGTTATACCGTAACTGCTTTTTCATCCGCAGCTGAAGCGGCAAAGGGATTTGAATCTGAAAAACCGGACCTTATAATACTTGATATTATGATGGAGGGGAAAGATGGTTTTGAATTCTGCAGAGAGATACGTTCTAACGATAAATTTAAATCCATCCCGGTAATATTTTTATCAGCAAAATCTGAAGAGTTCGATAAAGTCCTTGGACTGGAACTTGGCGGCGATGATTATATGACCAAACCCTTCAGCATAAAAGAACTCCGATCGAGAATAAAAGCCATACTCCGCCGGGCAGGTGACTCACCTGAAGACAAGAAAACAGCAATACTAAAGTACAAAGGTGTGGAACTGAATCCTGAACAGTACTCTTTGAAAGTTGACAGTGAAGAGATAAAGCTTACTAAAACCGAACTGAATATTCTGTCGCTCTTTATGGAAAATCCCGGCAAGATTTTTACCAGGGACAACATTATAAACAGCGTCCGCGGTCATGACGTCTTTGTCGTGGATAGAACCATCGATGTTCACATTATGAATCTGAGAAAAAAACTCGGCGATTACAAAAATATTATCACTACATTTTCCGGTGTAGGCTACGGATTTAAGGAGTAGTATGCTGAAAAAACTTAGCACAAAACTTATATTATCTTATGTAATCACTACAGTAATCATGATTGCTGTAATTTTTATACTTCTGGGGAGTCTCCTGAGAACACTTCATATAGATATCATCAAGTCAGAAATGTCAGGCTATAATGAACTTATCTATAATGAATTCAAGGTAAGAACAATAAAGCCTTTACCATCAACTGAACTTTCGCAGTTGATATCAGATTTTTCCGAAATTATGAAACTCCGGATAACAATAATCAATACAGATGGTAAAGTTATTGCAGATTCTGAAGTGAAAGATATTTCACTTCTTGAGAACCATCAGTACAGAAGAGAGGTCATTGACGCACTAAACTCCGGTTCCGGTTTCAGCATACGATACAGCACTACACTAAAAACTGATATGCTGTATCATGCTATATTGAAAGATAATCTAATAGTAAGATTAGCCAAACCATTACATGAAGTTGATAAGAGCCTTGCTTTTCTCAAGAATCTTGTTTTTAATGTTTCATTTTTCGCACTCATTACATCTGTATTTATTGTTGTTGTCATATCTTTTAAAATAACAAAACCGCTAAAGGATACTCTGCTTTTCGCAGCAGATTTTTCCAACGGAAATTATAAGAAGAGAATATTGAATTACAGCAATGATGAGATAGGTGAACTGCAGAAAGCTCTTAATAAAATGGCAGATAAAATTGTTGAAACAATCAACGAACATATATTTGAACATAAAAAGCTAGAGGCAACACTGGACAATATCAGCGACGGGATTGCCATGGTTGATTCAAGGAAACATATTGTAATATATAATAACTCTTTTCTTTATATGCTTGGAATAACTGCGGATATGAAGGATAAGCAGTACTTCGAAATTATCCGTAACAGCACTCTTAATGCCAGGATAGAAAACAATCTAAAAGGCGGCGACAGGGACGCATTCGAAATAGAAATGCCCAACGACAGATTTTACGAAGCTGTAATTAACCCGATAAGAGAAGAAAAAATTATCCAGGGGATACTGATTGTTCTGCGTGACATTTCTGAAAAAAGGAAAATAGAAAGGATTAAATCCGACCTTGTAAGCAACGTTTCCCATGAACTGAAAACTCCAATTGCAATAGTTCGGGGTTATCTGGAAACCATTAAAGAAAACTATGATAACAGAATACTCTCCATGAACTACATAGATAGAGCAATCAGTAATGTAGACAGACAGAATGCCCTGATTCAGGACATCATTAAACTAAGCATGATAGAATCTTCAAAAGAATTTGAGCGTGAAAAAATTGATCTGAGAATCATTATTGAAGGATGTCTTAATCTGCTTGCTCCCAAAATACTGGAGAGAGAAATCACACTGAAGAATAATTTAGGCAGCAGTATTGATTACACAATCTATGGAAATCTTTTCCTGGTTGAGGAGATATTCTTTAATATTATTGATAACGGAATCAACTACAATAGTCATGGCGGAACTCTCTCCATAACCGGCTCGGATTCAGATAAGGAATTCGTGATTAAGATTTCTGATACCGGTGTTGGTATACCGTCGGAATGTAAAGATAGAATTTTCGAAAGATTCTATCGTGTGGACAGGAGTCGTTCCCGGGCCACAGGGGGTACGGGTCTCGGTCTTTCTATTGTCAAACATGCTGCAATGGTTCTCCTGTGGGATGTTTCAGTCGATTCGGATAATAAAGGCTCAACTTTTACTATTAGAATAGGTAAACCTGTAACTGAAAACAGTAAATCTGTATAAAATCTTCATCTTTTCTTTATTTTTTCTTAAAGAAGTTTATATAGATATTAGTTAAGAGTTTTAGTAAATGAAATCTATCAGGCTTCGACTCCGCTCAGCCAGCGTATAAACCGTTCCCTGAGCGGAGCCGAAGGGTAAAATGGTTTAGTTTAATTATTATGTGATATAATCAATTTTATAATGGAATTTAAAATGACTAATGAAAACAAAAAAATAGAAACAAGAAAAACCAACAGTCTGTTTTTTGATGTACTGATTGAAAAATTCTTTTTAATTGTAGGATTGACTTCTCTGTTTATCCTGTTTACAATTATGGTTTTTTTGATTAAAGAGGGGATTCCTCTTTTTAAGACCGTAGGGGTATCTGATTTTATTTTCGGGAAGGAGTGGTATCCCACAAGTGATAATCCCAGATTCGGAATTTTTCCGTTAATATTATCATCTCTCTATATAACAATAATTGCTTCTTTAATAGCAATACCGCTTAGTCTTTCTGTTGCAATTTATATTTCTGAACTTGCTGGGAGCACCGTTAAAGAGATAGTTAAACCTCTCATAGAGATTATTGCATCCATACCATCTGTAATAATCGGATTCTTCGGGATGGTGGTAGTGGCGCCTTTTCTTATTGAACATTTCGATGTAGATTCGGGACTCAATCTTTTTAATGCATCCCTTATGCTCTCATTCATGGTGATACCTACTATTGCCAGTATCTCCGAAGATGCGATCTCATCAGTTCCCATGAGTCTTAAAGAAGCCTCCTATGCCCTTGGTGCAAACAGATGGGAAACAATTATTCACATAGTAATACCGGCATCTTTATCAGGAATATGGACAGCCATAATTCTGGGGATATCACGAATTATCGGAGAGACAATGATTGTCCTTATGGTTGCCGGTGGTGCAACAATTATTCCATCTTCACTCTTTGATCCGGTAAGACCCTTAACTTCAAATATCGCAGCAGAGATGGCAGAGGCTGCAGTGGGGGGAGTGCATTACAGAGCTCTCTTTGCAATAGGTATAATGCTTTTTATACTTACCTTTATTTTTAATCTGATTGCAGATTATCTTTCGAATAAATACAAATTTAAAATGAACTAGAAGAGATATATGAAAAGAAAATCAGAACTTATACAAATGACTGGATTTTTCCTGATCCGCACAGGAACATTTATTGTTATCGCATTTCTTTTTCTCATGCTCGGATATATTTTCACAAAGGGGATATCCGCTATTTCATGGGGGTTTTTAACGGAGATGCCGCGTAATGAGATGACAAAAGGGGGTATTCTACCAGCGATTGTTGGTACATTTTATCTTATGATAGGAGCATCACTCATTTCAATTCCTGTGGGGATTATAACAGCAATATATCTTACAGAATATGCGAAAAGCCCCAAAGTTGTTAAGATTATAAGACTTGGAATAAACAATCTTGCAGGTGTTCCATCAGTTGTTTTCGGATTATTCGGTTTATCCCTTTTTGTAATATTTCTCGAGTTCGGAACTTCTATACTTGCCGGATCTTTAACGCTTGGTCTCCTTAACCTTCCGGTAATTATAAGATCAACAGAAGAAGCACTTCATGTAGTTCCCGGAACATACAGAGAGGCATCTTTGTCACTTGGAGCAACAAAGTGGCAGACAATATATAAAATAATAATACCAAATGCTCTCCCCGGTATTATGACAGGAATTATGCTCTCACTTGGACGCGCCGCCGGAGAAACCGCTCCGGTTATGTTTACAGCTGCGGCTTTCTATACGCCGGACCTCCCTGTTTCTGTATTCAATGAAGTTATGGCACTCCCCTACCATATCTATGTAATGGCAACGGCCGGTACTCATATTCAGGCAACACGGCATCTGCAGTACGGTACGGCAATTGTGCTGATTTCACTTGTTCTGACATTGAATATGGCTGGTCTTATTCTCCGATACAGGTTCAGAAAAAAAATGAAGTAGCCCTTCGGCTTCGCTCAGGGAACGTGACTTAACAATGACTGTGCGAAATTTAACGCTGGCTGAGCGGAGTCGAAGCCTGAAGTCAGCACTATTTCAATCATTAAATCCTATCTGATGATCATAATTTAAATATTGTATATTAATATTGACAAAAGCGTATTAATTTATTAAATTTATCCTGATCGGATTAATATGAAACGCTATACATTTGCCATAATTTTTTCCGCATTGCTGCTCTGTTCATGTTCCAATACTATTGAAAATAACAAACAACCCGTTGTTAAAGATGGTGTTGCCGATCTATCCGGTTGGAATTTTTCTTCAAATGGTATTATTGAACTTAACGGCAGCTGGGAATTCTACTGCGGTCAGCTTCTTGAGCCGCGGGATTTTACATTAACTCAAATTGAAAAAAAATCATTTATTAATGTCCCTGACGCATGGGATGAATTTTTGTGCGACGGTAAAAAGTTAGGGAGCTGGGCCAATGCAACATACAGGCTCACTATTATTACCGGAGATAACAATCCTGTCTTTTTAAAGATACTCCCTCCAAACTCCGCTTACAGAATATGGGCAAACGGAAATTATTATGGTGAAATCGGCAGAGTCGCGGCAAATTCTGCAGATGAAATCCCCAAATATAAATCAGTAATTTATGATTTTGAACCTGTGAATAAAAAAATTGAGGTTATAATTCAGGTTTCAAATTATTCTATCTATCTTGGAGGAATGATAATACCGGTTATAGCCGGACACCGTGATGATGTCCACGGACAGAAAAACAGAAGAATTGCATTCGATATTTTCATGTTTGCCAGTCTCCTGGTTATAAGTGTTTATTACTCCGGTTTATTCCTGATGAGAAAATCTGATAAATCAAATCTGTTCTTTTCTATTTTTACACTCCTGCTGTCCATCAGAGCTCTGGTCACAAATGAGATGTATCTCTATGAGCTCTTCCCCAATGCCAACTGGCAGATAATGTATAAAATTGATTTTATCACAACTACTCTATGTGTACCGGTCTTCATTCATTTCATCTATCTCATATATCCCGGAATAATTAAAAAACAGATAAGAATTATTTTTACCGCAAGTGCTCTTATATACTCTTTATTAATTCTATTTTCACCGACAAAGATTTACAGTCCTTTTCTGCCTGTTTATAATATAATTACTCTAATCGCATGTATTTTTGTTGTATATGTTCTTATAAGAGCCGTAAAGGATAAGCAGGAGGGTGCAAAGCTTGCTCTATCCGGTTTTATTATACTGTTTGCAACGGTGATTAACGATATACTAAGTGTTAATAATATAATACACACCATGCAGTTTTCATCTTTCGGAGTATTTGCTTTTATTCTTATGCAGTCATTAATTTCATCAATGAAATTTGCCAGCGCATTTAATAGAATCGAAGATCTATCCCTTAATCTCGAAATTAAAGTTAATGCCAGAACTATGGAACTGGAGAGAGAAAAAGAACTCCTCCGTTCACGTAATGAAACAATTGAGAATGAGCTTATAATTGCAAAAAAAATTCAGAAACAGATAATTCCGCGGCACAGTCCCGTAGACAATATCTATGCTTTCTATAAACCAATGGATAAGGTCGGAGGCGATTTTTACGATTTTATAAAATACAGAGATTCTGAAAAGATCGGAATTTTTTTAAGTGATGTTTCCGGGCATGGTGTTCCGGCGGCTTTTATTACATCTATGGTAAAAACAAGCATCCTTCAGGCAGGCGCCTGTAAGGAGGATCCGGCAGGTCTTCTTGCAAGTCTAAACGATACACTTCTGAATCAGACCGGCGGTAATTTTGTCACTGCATTTTATGGAATATATACCCCTTCAACGAGAGATTTCATCTATTCAAATTCCGGGCATAACCCCCCATTTATTCATTCATCGGGAAATGTAAAGAATATTGAAGGTACAAGATCTATTCCTCTTGCAATATTTGACAATGAATCACTGAGTACCGGCAATAAAATACGGTTAAATAATAATATCAGATTTGAAATTGGTGACAAAATTTTATTCTATACCGATGGTTTAACAGAAGCTGTTTCACGTTATGACAATAACATATATTTTGAAAATGATTTAGTCAGTGATTTAATCAGAAAATACTCCTCCAGTCCGCCGAAAGATTTTATTCGTAATATCTACAATGAACTTGTCCTATTCCACGGTTCAGATTTATTTGATGATGATGTCTGCATGATCTGTATGGATATTAATTAATAATTACATGGTCAAAGCAATAATGTCACGATCCCGGATCTCAGTAAAAATACATCACATAGTTGACAAAAAAATAATAAAAATAATTACTCATAAGTACGTGCTAAATTTAAAAACTGAACTTCTTCTTGAGATACAAAAATAATTATTTAACATCCGGAGAACAGATGAAAATTGAAATCAGTAAAAATACAAAGGGACTTATCTTCGACATGGACGGAACTCTGGCAGACTCCATGCCTATACATTTTAAAGCATGGAAATTAACTGCAATAGAAAACGGATTCGAATATACTGAAAAACAGTTTCTCGATACAGCCGGGATGCCTACACTTAAAATCGTTCCCTTAATCAATAAAGAGCTTGGTCTAAGTCTGGACCCGGTTGAATTTTCCCGTAGAAAAGAGGAACTCTTCCTTGAAAATATCGGTGATTTAAAACTTATAGAGCCCGTTGCAGATATCGTAAGAAAATATCACAACATACTCCCCATGTCTATCGGAACCGGCGGGAAGAAAGAGATAGCAATACTCACACTGAAGATGCTTGGATTCGATAAATATTTTAATATAATAGTATCAGCAGAAGATGTGAAAAACCATAAACCGTATCCCGATACATTTCTAAAATGTGCCGAACTGATGAATGTGCCCCCTGAATTCTGTCAGGTATTTGAAGATGGAGAGATGGGGTTAATCGCGGCGGAGAGAGCAGGGATGATAGTAACAGATGTGAGACCATATCTTTAATTTTCTTCAATTCACTTTAATCGGCAGCTTTATAATAAAAGCTGTTCCTCTTCCCATTTCACTTTCAAAATAAAGCATACCTCCATGCTTTTCAACTATTATTGAATGTGAAATCGGAAGGCCCTGACCGGTCCCCTTCCCCACTGCTTTTGTTGTAAAAAAAGGATCAAATATTCTCTTTTTTATACCATCGGGAATCCCTGCACCATTATCTTCAACCCTTATGATTACATTCTTATCATCTCTGCCGGTTCTTATGATAATCAGACCGTTTTTAATTTTATTATTATTTTTTCCTTCAACTATCGCATCTTTAGCATTTATAATCAGATTAAGAATAACCTGATTAATTTCGGACTCAAAACATGGTACATCGGGTATAGCCGGGTCAAGATCAAGCTGAAGTTCACAGTCATATTTCCATTCATTGCGTGATATTGTTACTGTGTTTTCGATGGATTTATTGATATCTGCCGGCATTTTTACCCCGGCGCCAGGATGAGAGAATGCCTTCATTGATTGAACAATTCCTGATATTCTGGCTACCCCGTCCATGGATTGCTTCAGTGCTTCCGGTATATGCTGCAGAACATAAGGGAGCTTTATAGATTTACTCAACTCTTCAAATTGCTTTTTTGAAATAAGATATGAATCATAATCTTCAATTTTTTCTGTTGAATTTTCATATATATCAAGCATACTCAAAAGTCTCTCAAATGATTTATCTAAAAATTTAAGATTATCCCCGACATATTGAAGCGGTGTATTTATCTCATGTGCCACACCAGTCCTAACATGCCGCTTTGACCGTTAATGTTTTCAAACCTCATATCATCAACACGGATACTTTTCCCGGCGGTTATGCATTTGTCTATTGCATCGTAAATAGTGTCCCAGTTCCAGTTGATCTCAGCATCATGGAGCTTTTTCCCTACTATATCTTTAGATTTTATCCCGAAAATATTTTCAGCAGAGGGGTTCCACCGCGTAATACAGTCTTTTACAGAAACACCAATAATAATACTCTGAAAAGAATTTATAAGAATATCAAGTTCCTCATTCGCCGCTCTTAATTCAGCTGTACGGGCGAGAACCTGTGCTTCGATATCATCGCGCTGCAGTTTCATCTGTAAATAAGCGTGCACACGGGACCTGACAATTGGAATATTTATCGGCTTCGTGATGTAATCAATCGCGCCAAGAGCCAGCCCCAGTTCCTCATCCTTTTCGCTATTCAAAGCAGAGATAAATATCACCGGAATATCGCGTGTGATGTCATCATGCTTAAGACGCCGGCAAACCTCGAATCCATCCATCCCTGGCATGACAATATCAAGGAGGATAAGATCCGGCGGATCTTTCAGTGCAGCTTTAAGGGCATGTTCACCATCTAAAAAAGTTAGCATGCGGCATCCAAGCCCCTCCAGAGCAGCATACAGGAGATCGAGGTTGGCCGG
The DNA here is from genome assembly GCA_002839285.1 of Spirochaetae bacterium HGW-Spirochaetae-5. Classification (GTDB taxonomy): domain Bacteria; phylum Spirochaetota; class UBA4802; order UBA4802; family UBA5550; genus WRGT01. The sequence goes on from PGXT01000093.1 coordinate 10,655, forward strand.
CGTATCATCAACAATCATTATAGTTGACGATACGCTGATTCTCGAAATCAGTTCCATAGGGGACAACTTTTTGAATTTGAGTGCATCTGTGACCTCGCATATCTGTTCATAAATCATCCTGCTCTACACTTATTTTTGTGTGATGCTCATTTCGGCTACGCTTATTTCGACTACGCTCAATACAAGCAATGAGCAAACTTCAATATAAGCAAGGAACTTTGTATAGTTGTACACAATCAACCCGTTCCCAAAAACACACGCTTGCTGAGCGGAGTCGAAGCATGCAAGTCCCTTTACCCCGAATGTTTCTCAGATTCTAATTTAAACGATTCCTGTAATTCCTTAAATGTTTCAATAATTACCGGATCGAACTGTGTCCCGGTCCCTTTTATTATAATATCACATGAGTCCTTATGAGTAAAAGGTTCTTTATAAATTCTTTTTGAACGGAGAGCATCATATACATCGGCTATTGTCATTATTCTGGCTGATAAAGGAATGTCTTCACCTGAAAGTTATAAATGCATTTGCAGGATATTTTTTTCGAACATTCTCCAGAGTATTTGCGCCAAGAGTCGTATGCGTCTTCATGATTTCAAATTCATCGGGGGTTAATTTGCCCGGTTTAAGAAGTATGTAGTCAGGAATAGCAACTTTCCCTATATCATGCAATGGACTTGCAAAATAAATATTATCAATATATGACTCATTGATTACATTCTTATAATTATCATTTTTACTTAATTCAAAAGCGAGCATTCTGCAATATATTTGTACTCGGTCTAGATGTTTACCAGTATCATCGTCACGGGATTCTGAAATCTCCGCAAGAGCCTGTATAGTTGCCATTTGAGATTCATAGAGTTCTTTAATTTTTTCTTTTACCATTTCTTCCAGATTTAAATTATGTTTTTCAAGCTCGCGCTGAAGATTCCGGATATGAAGATGAGTTTCAACACGCGCAAGGACTTCTTCATATTGAAATGGTTTTGTTATATAATCCACCCCCCCGACAGAAAATGCTTTTACTTTATCAAGAGTTTCATTTAAAGCACTGATAAAGATGACCGGTATTGCACTTAAGCTTCCATTTAATTTCAGCAATTCACAAACTTCATATCCATTCATATCCGGCATGTTTATATCCAGCAGTATAAGATCGGGAGGTGAAATCATTGCAGTATCCAGCGCCTGTTTACCGCTTGTAACAGGCCGGACAGTATATCCTCGCAGTCTCAACATTTCTGATAAGATATCGAGATTTTCAGGAGTATCATCAACTATTAAAATATTTTCTGTTTTGTTAATCGTTGACTGTTCACTCATGGTTATTCCTCCTGTTCTGAAATAATTGTATTAGTACATCGTATTTATACTCTTTTACAAGCCGTTTAAGATACGGTCCTATTTCAGGTATAATTTTTGAAGCTTCATTAACATGGCTGAGTAAACTTTTTATTTCCGCTTTTGCAGCAAAATCAATAATCTTGGTTACCAGGTCTTCAGGGAGTTTAATCAAAAATTGTTTAATTTCCGGGGTGGTATATTTAATTTCTGGTTTTTCCTCTCTGTATAAATATTCAACTCCTAAAGCAGATTCAAGAATATCAAAAATTTCATAATCCTGGAAAGGCTTATTTACAAAACCATTAAATCCTGACTTTAACACTATCTGTTTATCCTCTTCAAAAACACTTGCAGTAACAGCAATTATTGGAACATTATTGCTGTTATCAAGAAGTCTTATCTGCTTTACAGCCTCAGGGCCCCCCATAACCTCCATATTTATGTCCATAAAGATCAGGTCGGGTTGATATTCTTTAACCTTCTTTATAGATTGCTGTCCGTCAGATGCTTCTATAACAAGCAGACCAATCTCATGCAGCAGCTCTGACAATAATTTCCTGTTTTCAATCTGATCATCAACAACAAGTATTTTGAATTGTTTTTGTCCCGGTTTTAATCCCGTTATATATTTCTTTACAACAGCCGGTTTGAAATTGGAATTATCAACTAACGATATATTGATTTTAAGACAGAATGTTGAGCCTATATTCTCTTCACTCTTAACGTAAATATCACCGCCAAGCTGCTTTGCAAAGTGCCTGCTTAAGGCGAGGCCCAATCCGCTGCCCCCTATCCTGGCACCCTCAATAGTCTGTTCAAAAACATTGAACAATTCCACCATATCTTTTTTAGATATGCCCATTCCAGAATCTTCAACTTCAACAACCAAAAATACTTTCTCATTTTTCTCTATTTTAACCTTTATGTTTACCCATCCCGTCTTTGTGAATTTTATTGAATTTCCGACTAAATTTATCAATATTTGACGTAATTTTGTTTCATCAGTATTTATGTATCGGGGGGTGTCTTCGGATAATTCGAGACTGAATTTCAGGTTTTTTTCTTCAGCCTTTAACCGGAATATGTTTACAAGATCATCAAGCATAATGTATAGATCAAAAGCAGAGTAGTTTATTGTCATTTTCCCCGCTTCAATTTTTGAGATTTCAAGAATATCGTTTAATAATAATAAAAGATTTCCCCCGCTCCTGTTTATTGTGTTGAGTCTTTCTTTTTGCCTGTCGGAAAGAAGAGGATCTCGAAGCATTAGTTGTGAAAACCCCAGAACTGCATTCAGTGGTGTTCTGATTTCATGTGACATATTTGCAAGGAACCTGCTTTTTGCCGCATTTGCCTCTTCAGCTTTCTCTTTCGCAGTTATCAGTTCTTCTGTCCGTTCCGTGACAAGTAATTCCAGATTCTCACGGTACAACTCCAGTTCTTTTGCAGTTTTAATCCTTTCGGAAATATCCCTGCTGCTTCCATAGACCATCCCATCGGGAAGAGTAACCGCATTCAGATCGGTCGGGACATAGGTTCCGTCTTTCTTTAAAAGTTCAACTTCAGCAAAGACTTTGCCGGAGATCAAAACGTCTTTGAAAATTTCCAGGTATTCACTAATTTTCCCTTCAGGCGCCATGTCAATAATGGTTTTACTCTTCATCTCCTCCGGGGTAAATCCCAGCATATCTGTAACAGCCTTATTAGTGTAAACATATTTCCCCTTTTGATCTGTTATAAATATTGCATCGGCAGAATTTTCCATTATTGACCTGAATTTTTCTTCGCTGTCAGCAATCTCTTTTCTGGCCAGTTTCTCGTCCTCAAGGATAGAGAGTAGCGAGAGCCTGGACTGCTCCTGGTTATTCAGGTTTTCATTGAGCTGTGCATTTGCGCAGCCAGGAGATCGTTATTTTTTTGCTGGAGCAATTGTTGTACCTGCACCCTGATCATCGCTCCTGTCACCTGATCGGCAACCGCCTTCATCAGAGAGAGATCATCATCGGAAAATGAATCACGGGTGCGCGTACCGAATGAAAGCGTCCCGATGACCTTCCCACCTGATACCTGCAGCGGATGGCAGGCATATGCCCGGATGCCGTACGACTTCACGAGTTCAGTTCGCGGGTCCGGCACTGTTAAAATATTCCCGGCCACGATCCGGCATCCATCACGCGCGACGCATCCGCAGACCGCTACGCCGTATTCCAGCCATTCGATGCGCCGTGCCTCCTCATCCGTGATACCGGCAAAGGCGTTGAGGCGTAAACGCACATCCTTCTCGTCGACGAGAAAGTTAAAAAAAACCTGGCAGTCGAGTTGTTCCATAATCCTCGTGCAAAGCTCCTTCACAAATTTCTGGGGGTCCGTCATCGTAAGCAGATCCCCGGCTAGCGAAGTGAGTAGTTCAAAGCGCCGCAAAGCATTCTGCGATTCCTTCATACGTTCTCTGGCATTGTGTTCTGATAATCTCATTTTTCCATTTTGTGCGGATAATCGATTGTAAGAAAACGCAATCCCGGCAATCCCCAGTATCCAGATGAGGCCATGTGTCAGAAAAAGACTTATCTTTATTTGACGCTCAATTGCATAAAACGGCTGCATATTTATTGAAGAGCCTATGCCGCCCCTGATATCTCCCGGTTTGTATCCCTGGGACCCGTGACATTTCAGACAACTCTTGTCAGCAACAAAGGGGCGAATCAACCGGAAAATATCGCTGCCCGATGCAGTATCTATTCCGGATATTTCTTTCTCCCCTTTTTCAAAATCCTCCAATGCCTTCCTCTCCCATTCGTCGGGATTGTTCGCGGGGTTTATCGGTTTAAGGCTTGTGATATTACCGGTAATAATTTTTTCAGTTTTCGCCAATTCGTTCACCTGCCGCGTCATATAGGCAGGGTTTACGAGAGTAAGTTTAAGGCCCTCCGAAGCGATTATGTCCCGGTGCGGGACCATTAAATATTTATTAGGGGCGGTGGTTGACTGAGAAACATAGACTCCCCCCTTTGATGAAACCCACTTTCGATAGATCGTATCCTTTTGAATGGCAAGATCTACCGTCATATAAGCCAATAAATACAGGTTGTTTCTCTGCTGGACAATGTCCCAGATTAGCGATGCCGCTATACCGCAGGTCCAGACAGCAAAAAAAAATCCACAGGTAACGCTTCATCCTAATTCTACGCCATATTTGGGCGGTTTGCCCGCTTCTTTAAGCAGATCATTGACTTCCATTTTCAGTTCCATATTCCGCTCCTCGCGGTCAACAGTGACAGCGTGCCATCGTTTAAGTTCTTCCAGCTGACGGTGAAGTTCATTCACCGCCTGTTTACACATCATCGTAATTAAGTATGCCCATCCTGTTTAACTCCTGCAAGGTCGTCTGGAAATCATTCATACCAATCAAAATACCGATGTCCTGAAGACTATGACCTATGATGTCCTTTTCGGTATAGCCCAGCATCTTCCCGGCGGCCGGATTGGCATTGGTTATCTTCCCTTCGTTTTTTTCAAGAAGAACTATCGCGTCACTTGCAGTCTCAAAGAGACGTCTGAAGCGCTCTTCTGATTCCATTAACACGATTTCCATTCGCTTGTGCTCGGTGATGTCCTCAATTGCCAGAAGAATAATCCTCTCTTTCCCCAACGCTCTTTTAATCTGCCGGGCATTTAAAAGCATGACACGCCTGCCGATAGTGGTAAAATCGTGTTCGACCTCATAGTTTTCAAAGGTTGTTTTTTCGGGAAGTATGGTTTCCAAAAGCTCCCGAAGTTTGGGGATGTTCCACTGGCGATTGCCCAGGTCATAGATGAAACTTCCAATCGTCTCGGCGGGGTTTACTTTAAAGGTTTTGTAAAAGTTGCTGTTCGCCGAGATTATTTTCAGGTCCGCATCCAGAACCAGAAGGGGTTCTCTAACAGTTTCCACGATGCCCTCCGCATAGAGAAGGGCCTCCTCATTTACGATCTCTGACAATATACTCCCGGCTATGGATTTTTTCAGCGCTTCATTCTGCAGGCGCAATTCAGTCAGCTCCAGCACAAGCCGCTCTTTTGTTTTCTCGTTATCTTTCATAGCGTTACCCGCTAATTCTTCTGCGGCAGGAGTTTTAACTGTCTTCATATTTGCCTCCCTTTCTGATTTAGTTTCATAATAAAAATTATCAGAAAGTATTAAAGGTATCTTTCTTAACAATATTTCTTCAATACAGCCTCTTTATAATAAATTTTGTCATTCAACATAGCAGATTGTATGAAATCATTAATGAATCATTATTTTAAATAAAACAACATAGGTCAATTTGACAATAACCCGTAGTAGTTAATTTTAATGCATCGGAGGGATAATATTTTTTATGATG
>PGXT01000094.1 GCA_002839285.1 Spirochaetae bacterium HGW-Spirochaetae-5
TGCACTTCGCATTATTCCTGCGAAACAAAAAAAATTGTAGAAAAAAAATCAATCCGGGATTAACTTAGTTTCAGAATTTACAAACGGAGTGCCACATGAAAATATTGAGGAAGATCTTTCTTTCAATTCTGCTCATATCTCTCACGCAAAGCGCATTAACCGCTGCGAATTACAAAATTGTAGTTCTCCCATTTGACAAACTGAATAAAGAGAAAAATTCAGAACTGGAAACTCTTACTGTGGGGATAAGTGAAACTCTCTCCGGAGCGCTCTCTACAGTTAATAACTTTGTAGTAATAGACTCAAACCGGGTAAAAAGACATCTTCTGGAGAGTGCTGAATTCAAGCAGGCCATAGGAGTAGATACAGGCGATATAGAAAACCTCCGTGAACTTACAAAAGACAAGCTCGACGCTGATTTTCTTGTCTACGGAACCTTCAATAAAATCGGCAAGAATATTCAGCTTTCAGCAAAATTTATGAACATAAGCTCCGGAGAAGTAATTAAAGGATCTAATGTTCATGGTAAATACCCCGATGAAATTTTCAGCCTGCAGGAGAGACTGGCAAAGGATCTTACGGATAAAATATCGGGCAAATCCGCATCTCAGCAGAAAAACAGCATTGAAGAATACGCCAATTCCACGGGAAACTTCACGGCTTACCAGTATTATATAAAAGGAAGAATGGAGCAGATACAGTACGATGTTAAGAACTACCCCATCGCAATAGAAAACTACAAGCAGGCATTGAAATATGACCCCAACTACGCGCTTGCATGGGCAGGGCTTGCCGAGGTAAACGCATTGTGGGGATACCAGATTCAGTACGCAAAGGGAAACTCCGCTCCATACCTGAAAATAGCAATTGAGCAGGGCAAGAAAGCCGTTGAGTTCGGTCCGGCATTATACCAGACTCACAGAGCATTAAGTATGGCATATCTGAACAATTCAGATTTTGACAATGCCCAGAAAGCAATAGATGAAGCTTACAAGCTGAACAGACAGGATGCGGAGACAATGCAGATAAAAGGTCAGCTTAAAAATTACGGATACAAGGATATGGGGACAGAGGGGACTGAATCCTATAAATATATTATGGAATCACTCGCTCTCAATCCCGAACTGATTATAGCTAAATGGTCACTTGCACATTCATATTCCACCATAAACAAAAATGATCTGGCTTTGAAAGAGTATCTTGAGATTTTAAAAATTAATCCTGTTCACGCTCCGGCACTGCATGGAATTGCACTGATCTACTACGGGATGCAGGATTATAATAATGCGGAATTCTACGCGCTCAAGGTTGTAGCGGCCGATCCGAAAACAACTCAGCATCATTACACTCTGGGGTTATCGTATTATCAGCTTAAAAAGTGGGATGAGGCAATAGCATCATTTGAAAACGCGGTTAAACTTGACCCGAAGTATGAAGATGCCATATACAGCATTGCCAACAGTTACTGGTTTCAGAACAAGTGGGAGAAGGCTTACCAGTATTACAAGCGGGTAGTGGAGATCAATCCGGATAATACAGAAGCAGCTAAATGGCGCGATGATTCATTCAGCAAAATGAAAAAATAAAAGTTATTGAAGAATTACTTCAGCTCCCCGAACTCTTTTTTGAGGGAGCTGAACTTCTCCACATAGAGATCATAAATTTCGGAAGTAGTCAAAAATCTCTTTTTCCCGTCAAATATCCGGAACTGCCTTATAGGCTTTTTCTTTTTAAGCAGCAGATACACTGCTTCAAGTATTCCTGCGGATTTACATGAATATTCAATAATTTTTTTATATGTATAGATTTCATGTCCGAAACCTGATAATCCCTTAGCTTCAATAATTTCTGCCTCTCTGGGAACTTCTCCGGTGGATATTTTAACCTCTCTGAAAAAATCCTGAAGAAAATAGAATGTGGGCTTCATGGCGTTTGAAATCTCCTCAGATACCTGAAAGAACTTCTCCAGCCGGTCGAGTTCGGAATCATCCTCTCCATTGCCGTTTATAAACTGCTGGCTTACCAGACTTACATTGCTCAATTTATTAATAAAAGAAGTATCCTCGGAATAGTACTTTTTCATTGTCTCGGAATATGCATCCATAAGGCGGAAGTAATTCTGGTAGGTTTTATTCCTCTGAATAAAATTTTTCCATACACTTGCAAGCCACCTGAGGACATCCTGTGTAAGGATAAGATCATTCTTTGTTTTAAGATTATAGATGATATTGGAGAAGAAAAAAAGAATATAACTGCTCCCTGTGGCCTTAAAGTAATATTCACACTGCCCCAGGCTCCCGGGATCATTCATAATTTCATCAATACTTATCAATGCAGCATCGAGTCTTTCAATGGAACATGTTTCATACCTGAGACATTGCAGAAGAACATCCCCTATCTCTCTTAAAGCCAGATCAACCTTCAGATTATCATCTTGCATCGATTATTCCCCATCTATGTACTACCGGATTATTTTTTACAGTCTAAACCGGTAAATTGTAAATCACTTTTTATTGTCTGAATTAGGATTTGTTTGATTAAAGGATTATAGGATATAAAGAAAGTATTCTTCCACTAAATCCTATAATCCTATAAATCCTAATTCAGACAGAAGAATTTGTATAATTTTAAGATTACAGGAAATAATGTAAGTTATCTCTCCACAATCCCGGAAATGTCATAAATCCTATAAATTCCGGTTCAAACAGCCTTTAAATGATTAATTTACCGCATTAATAAAATAATTATTGATATATTCACACAGTTTTTCAAAATTGTAAAACCTTTCTGCTGAGAGCGGATAGATCACGTATTTCAGCAGCAAATTCCAAAGGAAGGAGGATATAATGAATCACTACGAACTTACAGTTATCGTAAGAAATCGTGAAACAGAATCTCACAAAGAAAAGGTGAAAGAGGTTCTTCAGAAGCACGGTGCAGTTATCACAAAAGAGGATCATTGGGGTATTAAAAAACTCGCATATGAAATCTCCAAGGAAAGAGAAGGCTATTACATGTTCATGCTTGTAGACGCCGCTTCCGAAGCAGTAGATAAAATACAGAAGGAATTAGGCCTCAACGCTGACATACTAAGATATCTTTTTGTAAGACCCGCAGACATTAAAACAGCGTAACCCGGAGAAAAAAAATGGCAAGTGACCTTAACAGAGTAATACTGATTGGCAGACTTACACGCGATCCTGAGATCCGCTATACACCTGCGGGTACTGCGGTGGCAAGTTTTTCGCTGGCAAACAGCAGGACCTACGCTGTTACAGGTGAGAAAAAAGAGCAGGTGTCCTATTTTGACTGCATTGCCTGGTCAAAACTCGGTGAAATTATTACCGAATACTGCAAAAAAGGGCACAGAATTGCCGTCGAAGGGAGACTACAGCAGTCACGCTGGGATGATCAGGACGGTAAAAAACGTTCAAAGGTTGAACTCGTTATTGAAAATTTCCAGTTTCTGACCGGAAAAGAACAGGGTGGTGAATATTCAGCAGAACCGCGCACCAGAACTTCCGAGCCGAATAATGATTTCGGCGGAAGCGGCAGCAGCAATTTTGAAGAGAACCCCTTTTCAGACGATGACATACCTTTTTAATTAAATCTATGATTACAGGAGATAGTAATGTCAGAAGAGATAAAAAATATTGATACAGAAACAGCCGCACCTGTTGCAGAAGCAGCAGAACCCGCAGCAGATGCAGCGGCACCGGCAGCAGCTACAGCAGCACCTGCATATGGCAGAAGACCATATGGAAGCCAGGAAGAGGGTGGAGACAGACCTTATCAGCGTAATATGCGTTTTAAAAGAAAAGTGTGCAGATTCTGCCACGATAAAAACGCAACTATAGATTACAAAGATCTTAAAATGGTAGAGCAGTTTATCACAGATCGTGGTAAAATTCTCCCAAGACGTGTGACAGGTACATGTGCTAAACACCAGAGAGGCGTGGCACAGGCTATAAAAAGAGCAAGAATTATCGCTCTGATCCCGTTTGTTGAAAAATAGTTTTGGGTGTAATTTTTTTCATCGCAGGTGTAATCCTGACAATCTGTTCAGCTTTTATTTTTTATAAGTGGGGATGGATAAGTCTTGCTATATTTGCACCTGCAGCTTTAATTCCTGTAGTTTTCAACGGTTACGAAGGTGGGCTTTCTCTTTATACCCTCCCTTTAATTGCCGGGACTGCAGGGGGATACTGTTTCAGAAAATCATCAGGACTCGACTTTTTTATTCCTGTTACTGCAGTTCTTTTTGCAGTCGTTTTCACCGCTGATTTCTATTTTCTTAAAGAAGTCAAAGGTTACGACATTATAGAAACCGGAAAAGTCGAAGTTGTAAAACTGCTGGAGCAGTCACGCACAGAGATGGAAAAGGCATTTGAGGAGTATAAAACTCCCGAAGAGAACAGGAAGAAGCTCAGAGAGGATTTCAATACTTCTCTTCAGGTAATCCAGGACAGCAAGTGGGTTCAATTTGCGAAAGACATGATACCTTTTTCAGCCTTTATTTACTCTCTGCTGGTAACGTCTTTCAGTTTTCTGCTGATGAAGAAAGTCTTCATGAAGAAACAGGGTGCAGGTGTCAGAGCACTTGAACTTTTCAGACTGAATGATTACTTTATTTTTTCACTAATTGCCGGATGGGGCATATTCCTGCTCCTTGATAAAAATCAGTTTCCGGTAATTACAGTTACCGCATTGAATGTTGCTCTTGCAGCTTCAGTGCTATATATTATTCAGGCTTTGGGTATTATAAAGTTTTTTATCATAAAGAAGGGGCTGCCAGTTATAATGCTCCCTCTTGTGATTCTTACTTTACTGGTACTCGGACCGTCAATACTCGTATTCTCAATGATTTTACTTATCGGAATCGGCACACTGGATCTCTGGGGAGATTTCAGAAAACTGAGTCCCGAAATAGAACGAAATATTAAGGAGTAAACAATGAAAGTTATACTTCAGAAAGACATACCAAACCTTGGCGATGCCGGGGACATAAAAGAAGTAGCTGAAGGGTTCGCGAGAAATTTTCTCCTCCCTAAAAAATTGGTTATTGTTGCAAACGATTCAAGCAAAAAAGCAATTGATCACCAGAAGAAACTTATCAAGATTAAAAAAGACAAAAGAAAGAAGACCAGCGAACAGATTGCTGCGAGCATGTCTGATGTTGAAATCACAATCCCGGCACAGGTCGGCGAAGAGGGTAAACTTTTCGGATCAATTACATCAATGGATATAGCAAAAGAGCTTAAATTAAAAGGCTTTGATATTGATAAAAGAAAGATACAACTCGATTCTCCGATAAAGTCCGAGGGTGAATTTAAAGTATCAATCAAACTTGAAGAAGGCCTCTCTGCAACAGTGAAAGTTATTGTAGTTAAGGAGTAAATCAATGGCAATGGACAGGCTTCCCCCGCAGGATGTAGATACGGAGACTGCTTGCATAGCCTCTGCCCTCCTTAACAGGGAAGCACTGCTCAGAGTTACAGAAATCCTCCAACCGGAGGATTTTTACCTTGAAAAACACCGCATTATTTTTGAAGCCATAGCTGAACTCGAAAAAAAATCTCTTCCTATTGACCTTACAACTCTGCGGCAGATACTCATTGACAGAAGCCATCTCGATCGGATCGGAGGTAATGCTGCGCTCGCAGAAATTTACCAGTCCTCTTCCACATCGGGAAATGCCGAAGTGTACGCAAAAAGAATCAAAGAGATGAGCCTCAGACGGAAACTGATAGAAGTCGCGGAACTCTCAATCGAAAAGTGCTTCAACAGAGGTCTCTCCACTGAAGAGGTCATGGATGAAGTCGAAAGGGATATTTTCAAGGTAACTGAGCAGCGTATAACATCAGATTATAAAAGCATCGATATAATAATCAACAGCACCATGAACGACATCGATACATGGTATCGGACAAAAAAAATGGTAACCGGTGTCCCGAGCGGATTTACCGACCTTGATGAACAGCTGACCGGTTTTCACGGCGCGGAACTTATTATTATTGCTGCAAGACCGGCCATGGGTAAAACAGCTTTTGCCCTTAACATCATGACACATGTAGCAATCCGGGCAAAAACCCCGGTACTGTTTTTCTCTCTTGAGATGCCTGCAAATCAGCTGGGCCTGAGGATGCTTTGCGTGGAAGCCATGGTTGACTCTCAAAGAGTACGGACAGGGCATATTGATCAGGAAGAGCTGAAAAAAATATTCAACATGTCAGGAAAACTAAGTCAGTCACCCATATATATTGATGACTCGCCATCGGCAACTATCATGGAGATAAGAGCAAAAGCCCGGAGACTCGCACAGAAAGTCCCCCTTGGTTTAATCATCATTGACTATCTCCAGCTTATCACAAGCCTTTCAAGAGTAGACCGTCATCTTCAGATAGCGGAGATTTCACGTCTCCTTAAGCAGCTTGCCAGGGAACTTAACATCCCTGTAATTGCTCTCTCCCAGCTTTCACGGGCTGTTGAATCAAGAGCTGATCAGATACCGAATCTTTCCGACCTTCGTGAATCGGGTTCGATTGAGCAGGATGCCGACGTTGTAATGTTCCTCTACAGAGAGGAGAAGGTAAAAAAAGATTCCGAGAAAAAGGGTATCGCCACGGTTATTGTTGCAAAACAGAGAAGTGGTCCAATTGGAGATGTGGATCTCCGTTTCTGGGAAAAATATACCAAATTCGGGAATCTCGATGTATCTCATTCCTATGAGGAGGCAAGCCCCACTCATGAATCACACTGAGAAAAGCTCACTTTTTGAAACTTTTTTTGAGTCTCTAGGAGCTCATATGATTTTCCTTAAGGAGACAGTACTCTGGACATTCAGGCCCCCTTTTGACAGACAGAGTATTCTGGCTCAGATGCTTGAAGTGGGATATAAATCTCTCCCCGTTACATCCATTACTCTCTTTTTTACAGGGATGGTTATGGCGCTCCAGATTGGAAAAGCCATGGATGCTATTATGTCCGGTTCATCAGTATTTATCGGAACAGCAGTTACTATCTCCATGTTCAGAGAGTTGTGTCCGGTTTTAACGGCGCTTCTCCTTGCCGGCAGAATCGGTTCATCCATTGCCGCTGAAATCGGCACGATGAAGGTTACCGAGCAGATAGACGCTCTCCGGACACTCTCCGCCGAACCGGTACAGTACCTGGCAGTACCGCGGTTTATAGCATGTCTTGTAATGACGCCGGCCCTTACTGTAATTACAGATATTGTGGGAGTTCTTGGGGGAGCGGTTGTTGCTTTCTTTTCATTGAATATTACTCCCGACAGTTATATATCAAATATTCTTCAGAATATAAAGCTAACAGACTTTACGTCGGGTCTTCTGAAATCAGTTTTTTTCGGAGCGGAGATTGCAATAATTTCATGCTACAGCGGTTTCAATACATCGGGGGGTGCCGAAGGTGTGGGTAAGTCTACAATTCAGGCAGTGGTCCGTTCCTCCATGGTTATATTAATATCAGACTATTTTTTAACATATATAATGCAGCTTATGTAAAAATACCCCCCTCTGGGACAATGTCAGAAAGTTAAGAGATTATAAGATCTCCAAACTTTCTGACAAGCCCCTAAATCCCCCGGAGAGGGACTTAAAAGACATTGTTTTGAAAAAATTATGTCAATGATGAATGAATTTTTCGATATTTTTTTGAAGTCCCCCTCCGGGCGATGTGCTGAGCTTGTCGAAGTAGGATTTAGGGGGCGGGGCATTTGGTGATGTAAAATGATGCATAAAGATTTAGAATCAGCTTAACTTAATGACATTGCCCCTCCGTGAGGTGGGAGGCTTGTTTCAATTAATTACATTTAAGGTCCGGAAATAATGAGTTCAAAAAAAATAATCAGCGAATTTCATAAAAATATTAAAACACTTAATTTAAGTAAAGAGCTGCTTCATGCATTCGAAACAGTAGACAGAACACTCTTTTTCGATCCCTTCTTTAAAGAAAAGATAAGCGGATTTGATCCGGTGCCTGTCGGTTTAGGGGAATTCAGCGACGATGTTGTTCTTCTCGCAAAAATGCTGACCATACTCTCTCCGCAGAAAAAATGGAGTGTACTGGAGATCGGTACCGGTTCAGGATATTCAACTGCACTGATCTCTTCTATGGTAAACAAAGTTCTAACCATTGATATTAATGAAAAACTTGCATCCATAGCGAAGAAGAGACTGGTCTCCAACGGATTTTTTAATATAAAATTTCTTGCAGGGGATTGTTCCGAACTTGATGATACCGCCGGTGTTTTCGATGCGGTTATTGTTCATGCCGGATGCATGCACAGCCCATACGCTGCGCTTAATCTCCTTAAACGAAACGGCGTTGCGGTTTTCCCCATGGGAACAGCCATGCTTCAGCAGATTGCCTTTTATAAAAATATCAAACTGGCAGAAAATGATAATCCATTTAAGAGATACAAATTTCTTGAAACATGCCAGGTCCCGTCTATCAAAGGACAGTACGGTTATACCAACACAGAAGTTGATATTATTTTCCAGCCAGGTAAAGAATAAAAACAGAGGTGACATATGATAATTGAACAGATTCTTGTAACCGGAATGGCGGTCTTCTGCTACCTTATAGTTGATGAAACGACAAAAGAAGCGGTTCTTATTGATCCTGCGGGAGATTTCAGCTCTATCTTTTCAAAAGTAGAAAAACATAACGCGAAAATTAAATATATTATCAATACGCACGGACACTATGACCACACCTCGGGCAATGCCCATGTAGCTGCAAAAACCGGCGCTGTACTTCTAATTCACCAGGATGATCTGCGGCACATGAGAGATATTAAACGTGAGGAGTGTGCGCTCTTCTCCGATGATAAAAACAGTGCGGGGAAGAAGACTCTGCTTCTCAAAGATAATGACAGGATTATAATAGGCAACACGCAACTCTGGATAATTCACACTCCGGGCCACTCGGCGGGCTGTATCTGCATATATTCAGACGGGAATATATTTACAGGCGATACACTCTTTACGGAGGGAGTCGGACGGACTGACCTGCCGGACAGTTCAAACAGCGCTATGGTAAACTCAATAAAAAATAAAATTCTAAGTCTCCCTGATGATACAAAGATCTGGCCGGGACATCACTACGGCAAACATCCGACATCAACTGTTGCCGAGCAAAAAAAATATTTCGGAATTAAATAACAGGAAATTCGATGAACTTAAAAGATACACCGCCTCTCTACAGGCTTAAAGAGATAGCAAGAATACTTCGCGCGGAAAACGGATGCCCATGGGACAGAGAGCAGACCTTCGCCTCGCTTAAGCCTTATCTCATAGAAGAGACCTATGAAGTATATGACGCCATAGAGAGCGGAGACCTGAACGATCTCAAAGAGGAACTAGGAGATCTGCTCTACCAGATATATGCTCACTCAGAGATTGCCTCTGAAACTTCTGATTTCACAATAGATGATGTTGCTGAGGGTATTACAAATAAACTTATACGCAGACATCCCCATGTTTTTGGAAATGAGAATATCGAAGATGCCACGGGTGTAAAAGTCCGATGGGAGGAGATCAAGAAAGAGGAGAAAAAAGAACGTAAATCCATTCTGGACGGAGTACCAAGACACCTCCCCGCACTGGTCATGGCATACAGAGTACAGGACAAGGTATCCCATGTCGGTTTCGACTGGGAAAGGATTGACGATGCAATTGCAAAGCTCGATGAAGAGATTGGTGAATTCAAGGAAGCAGTAGAGCTCGAAGATAAAGATAAAATAATTGATGAAGCCGGAGATATACTATTCAGTCTGG
Organism: Spirochaetae bacterium HGW-Spirochaetae-5; assembly: GCA_002839285.1. Lineage (GTDB taxonomy): Bacteria > Spirochaetota > UBA4802 > UBA4802 > UBA5550 > WRGT01. Next base: position 9,801 of record PGXT01000094.1, read on the forward strand.
TTAATGTTCTCAGATTCAAAAAAGTCGATGCGGAGAATGCGCTCCGTAAAACAATCGACAAGTTTACAGGGAGATTTCAGTATATCGAAACAAGGGTAAATGAATCGGGAAACAGTATTGATAAAATGTCACTCGAAGAACTGGATGTCCTATGGGAAGATCAGATCTCTATCGCTCTCTCCGACAAATTCCCGCTTTGCCTTCATATGCTCTCTGTAGTTATTCGAAAAATGATGTTCACCGTCACCTTTTACAACAAAGAAAATATAATCAGTATCTGCCGGATTTAAAGCAGCGCTAAGCGATGATATACCCGGATTAGAAATAGGCCCGAGGGGGAGACCGGGATTCCTGTATGTATTATATGGAGATGCCTTCTCAAGATCCTGAAAAAACAATCTCTTTTTAGGAGGGTCAAAAAGGTACTGAACTGTCGCGCATGATTGAAGAGGGAGCTTCTGCTTCAGCCTGTTATTAAACACTGCGGCAATCAAAGGTCTCTCAGTTACAACCTTCGCTTCACGCTCAACAATACTTGCAAGGATAACCAGTCTTTGTCTTTTTACAGGATCTTCAGGGAAATCCTTAAGCTCCGAAACCTTTTCAAAAAAATGTTCAACCATTAAAGTTATAATTTTTTCTTCAGGAAATCCCACAGGTATAGTGTATGTATCAGGGAAGAGATACCCCTCTGTTGAGCTGCCGGTAATTTTAAACTGATTAAGAACACTCCGGGAAGAGGCAAGCTGCATAAATCTCTCTTTAGAAGAAAACAGTCCCTTCTT
>PGXT01000095.1:0-12982 GCA_002839285.1 Spirochaetae bacterium HGW-Spirochaetae-5
GCGATCATTTCGATAGTCTCGTCAAGAATTGTCTTTACCATATCTGTTTTAGTAATGTAGAGATCGACATTTTTATTTTCGAACCGGGAGAGTGTGAGATATTCAGTTGTCATCTCTTTCATGTATTTTGCTTTGTTTACCATCCGCAAGATGTACTGTTTGTGTTTCTCGTCCAGAGCTCCAAAGTAACCATCGGCAAGGGTATTCCCCAGAGTAATCATAGAGTCCAGCGGGCTCTTCAATTCATGGCTTACGAAGCTCAGCATTTCGAGGTACGAATTGATTGAATCTGAAAGCTGTTCAATCCGGAGCGCCTTTTCAACAGCCTGTCCAAGCCGTTCAACTATCATCATATGGTTTCTGATGTGGGATTCTTCATATATATCGTGTACTTTTGAGCTGATAAAGAGTAACCCCACGGGCCTGTTCTCAACTGAGAGGGGGGCTGTTAAACTGGAATTTATCCCCTCTCTCACAAGGAGCTTTGTTGTATCACTTGCCGGGTGAGTTTTCAGATATTCCTGCAGATTATTTATTACCCGGGGTGTTCCATCTGCAAATACCTTTTCAAGAGAGCTGTTGTCTATTTCAGCGCTGTATCCCTTGTCGAGTTTTATATCATCATAATCAGCTTTTACATAATATATGGTCAGACGTTTACCGTTCTCTTCAAAGAACGAAACTGCAATACGGTCACATGGAATAATCTCTTTTATGTTAATAAAAAGAAAATCGATAATCTCCTCAAGGCTTTGAAGGGAGGCTATTTTATCATTAATAAAATCGATTGCCCCGGCTGATTTTATCTCTGTTCCGGTCTTCTTATTTTGATTTTTATAATCATAGTATTCAATTGGTCGTTTTTTTATCTCGGTCATATTTATTCCATTATTATTTTTTCTGATTCAATAGACTGCTGCTGCATAGGCAGCAAATTATTTCCGGGGATGCGTATTCTCCGCATACGCCGGGAGTGGGGGATTACGGGGGCAGCGCCCCCGTAATCCCCCAATTTATGCGCAGCGCGAAGCGCTGCGCCCCCAAAAATAGACTGCTGTTGTTGCATATAGTTACATTGAAACCACTTTGTTCTTGACTGGGAGAAGTAATAATTGATTATTACGTTATTCAAATTATCAATAACTTTTTATTGGTTAATTAGTTTTACGCGGGGATTTTCCGCAGGGATATCATAAATAAAATGATATGAAAATGAAATTTGTAATTCAGAACAGCATAAAAAATAAACTGATGCTCGGATTTTTAATTGTGGTGGCATTGACCGGAGTGTCATCAATTTTCGCGGGCTACAGAATTATTAACCGTGGTATAATTGAACAGGCCTACGAATCTGTCAGAAGTGATTTAAAAACCGCGCAGTATATCTACAATAACAGACTTTTTCAGATTGAGATGACATTGAATTATATCGGCACGCTCGATTATATGAGCAGAGCAGTTGAAGCCAGAAGCCTGAGTTTTCTTCAGGCTAAATTTATAAGATTAAAAGACTGGATTGGCGCGGATATTATCATCATTACCGACAGCAAAGGGAAAGTGATGCTTAGAGTAAACAATACCGGTTTTTATGGGGATTCAGCTCTGGACATTCAGTGTATAAGACAGGTTGTTGAAACTTTAAAGCCGTCCTACGGTTCCGGAATACTTACCAGGGATATTCTCGCCAAGGAGGGGGAGGATATCGTGGACAAAGCACTTGTTAAGGTTATTCCTACCGAGATGGGGAGACATATAACTAAAGATCATGAGGATCGGGCGCTTGTTCTTAATGCTGCAACTCCGATGTTTTCAGATGGTAAAATGGTTGGTATTGTTTATGGCGCATTTATAGTAAATAATAACTTTGAAATTGTAGATAGAATAAAAAATCTTGTTTTTCATTCAGATGATGTAACAGACTACTCTGCCGGGAAGGCTACAATATTTCTTGATGATATAAGGGTATCTACAAATGTTGTACGAAGTGACGGGCATAGATCTGTTGGTACACAGGTTTCATCAAAGGTTTATGAAAGTGTTTTTGACCGGGGCGAAGACTGGGTTGACCGGGCCTTTGTCGTAAGCCGGTGGTTTCTTGCCGCTTATACTCCGATTTATGATACGAATAATTCTATAATCGGAATTCTTTATGTCGGTGTACCGCAGGAACGTTTTGATAAAATTAAAAATAATACTATAAAGTATTTTCTGTTTATAAGTCTGATAACCGCTGTGTGTGCCGCTGTAATTGCTTTATATCTTATTAATAGAATTGTTAAACCGATTAATGAAGTCGTTTACGCATCAGATGTAATTGCCGGCGGAAATTACAGTAAAAAATTAAGAGTATTCCGGGAGAGTGAATTAAGTCATCTTTCAGAAGCATTTAACAGGATGATAGATGCGATATTCGACCGTGATATGAGGATCAAAGAGACAGCTCATAATCAGGTTGCACAGTCGGAGAAACTGGCATCACTGGGCAGACTTGCCGCAGGGATAGCCCATGAAATAAATAATCCCCTTACAGGAGTTTTAACCTACAGCAGTATGCTGAAGGATGATCTTGCCGGCACTGAATATGTTGACGATCTGAATGTTATCATAGATGAAACTCTCCGCTGCAGAAAAATTGTAAAAGAGGTGCTCGATTTTGCAAGAGAGACCAGGCTGGAGAAGGAGCATGCGGATATTAACAAAGTTTTAAATGGAACTCTGGCAATACTTGAAAAACATGTGAATTTAAGGAAAGTTAAACTGACTAAAATATTTGCAGAGAATATTCCCGGGATACTGGTTGATGTGAATCAGATGAAGCAGGTGATAAACAATCTGGCACTGAATGCCGCTGATGCTATGCCTGATGGCGGAGAGCTGATAATTGAGACTTCATTTATAGAAGAGGAGAATAGTGTTCTGATATCTTTTAAAGATACCGGTGCCGGTATTTCTGCAGAAAATCTCAGCAGGATTTTTGATCCGTTTTTTACTACAAAGGAGCCCGGTAAAGGCACGGGGTTAGGACTTGCTGTAATCTATGGAATAATTGAAAGACATAATGGACGTATAACAGTTCACAGTATTCAGAATAGCGGGACTGAATTTATAATAAAGCTTCCGGTGGGATGATATGAATCAGGTGATATCTGAAATTCTTAAAGATGCAAAAGATCCTGACCTGTTCAGGGAATCTCTTTTGAAGATAGATGGTGACTTCGATTTCGGAATGGATTCCATGGTCAGCCTGGGGGAGGTTTACTGTGAGCTCTATCCCGATTCCGTTTCTCACGGAGACTCGGCGCAGGTGCAGATAGGGTACAGAATTGTCCGTATCTCAATTGTTGAGGTTCTTGTGCGCAATATGGATAATGAACTTAAGCGCCGGTACAGGGAGATGTTTACAAATATATCTTCGATCAAAGAACAGATGGCCGAGATTGTCTCTACTCTCGGGATGGATGAGGCTGTTAGAATACATAAGGAAATTGACAGCAGGATAAAAGGGCTTAAAGTTGAAATTGATCAAATGGAAAGCAGTATAATAAAAGAGAGATTTACCGGTGGGATTACTGTTTTTTATAATATACTTTATCTTATGAAGAAAACTCTGAATATAACATAAAGAGATAATCCGTGGAAAGAGATCATTTAAAAAATAAAGAGTTATTCTCTGCGGTTTCACATGAAATTAAGAATTCGCTCAATCCTGTTATTAATCTTTCCAGCGTACTTCTCCGCAGCACCACCGGCAGATTTACTCCCGATGAAAACTCATATCTGGAAGTTATTGAAAGAAACGGAAAAAAAATACTTAATATTATCGAGGAATTTTCTTTTTTAAACGGATTGTCAGGCCGGAGGAAAAAGCGCAGTATTTCACCGGTTTCCGTAAGGGCAGCGATTGATCATGCAATAATGCAATCAATGACACTGAGCATTGATAACGGGTGCAGACTGGTCTGTGATATTGAAGATAGTTCATCGGTTATTAATACGGAAGCGGATGTGTTCCGCAAAATTATTGAATCGATATGTTTATTCTTTTTCTCTTTATCAGTTGAGAATCAGTCTATTTTTTTCGCGTCATCATTAAGCAATTTGAAATTCAATTTAACAGTTTCTTGCAGAAAAAACATAATCAGTTATGATGACATGGATCTTTTTGATAAAGAGATTGCTGTCGAAAAGGGATTCAGCAGAAGTTCCCTGATGTGGCTTCAGTTTGCTATGTTTTATATATTTCATCTGAAAGGTGAGGCCCGGTTTTCATCCGATGAAGATGGTAACGCGGTATTTTCATTTTTTATTCCGGCAGAGAAAAGTGAAACAGCTGAATATTGTAATGAGTTTCCGGAAACAGCGGATTTTCGTAGTAACAGTGTTAATGAATTTGTAATGCTTGTAATTGATGATGATATAGATAATATTGTGCCTGTTAACGCAATTATTGAAAATGAATTCAAAGGGATGGGCAAAGTCTATCATGCTGAGAGCGGCGCCGCCGGGCTTGATCTGCTTGAAAAAATTCAGCCGGATATAATACTGCTTGATCTCACTCTTCCGGACATCAGCGGGCTCTCACTTGTCAGAAATATCAAGCATCTTTTCGTAAAAAAGAGTGTACCTGTAATTGCATTTACCGGGCTAGATATAGCAGGTGATAGAGAGAAGATGATGAAAGCAGGCTTTGATGATGTTATCAGAAAGCCTTTTAATATCGATGCTTTTACACAGAAAATCAGGGGATGGTTAGATTGATTATGTTTAAAATTACAGCGATCGACGACAGCAGGGATAACCTGATAACACTTAAAGCTCTGCTTAACAGATATTTCCCCGAAGCGGAGATTACTACACTTACTTCGGCAGCTGATTGTGTGGAAAAAATGAAGAAGGAAAAGCCTGATATCCTGATTATTGATTATATAATGCCCGGTGTGGATGGTGTAGAGGCATGCCGGCTGCTGAAGGGGGATGATGAGACAAAGAGTATACCTCTTATACTTCTCACTGCTTCAGATACAACATCGGCAAAGAGAGCTGCGGGCCTTGAGTCGGGAGCCGATGCTTTTCTGACAAAACCGATTGATGAGATTGAACTTGCCGCGCAGGTGAAGGCCATGCTGCGCATTAAAAGTTCCGAGGATAAGCTTAAAAATAAAAACATGCAGCTTGAAAATATACTGGCAGAAAGAACGCAGACTCTTAATAGAACAGAAAATAACTACAAACTTCTTTTTAACAGTATAATCGATATAGTTGTAATCCATGATCTTGAGGGGATAGTTCTGGAGATCAACACCAGCGGCCTTGATTACCTTGGGCTGAAAGAAGAGGATGTAGTGGGATTTTCAGTGCTGAATCTTTTTAACTATCACTCGCTGCCCGATATCGCTTCAAGTATTATGAGCAGCTCTTCTAAGGATGGAAAGAGAATTGAAACTTCCATTAAGAACGCTCATGGTGAAATTGTTCCTGTTGAAGTAAGCAGCAGGCTTGTAGAATATAATAATGAATATGCTATACTCAGTGTATTTCATGATGTCATGGAAAGAAAGAATACTGATGAACTCCGGAAGAAACTTTCATCGCTTCTTGAGGATTCCGATGACGCAATTATCGGTGTTACATTTGAAGGATTGATCGTCAGCTGGAACAGCAGCGCTGAAAGAATTTTCGGATATAAATTTCATGAGATTAACGGCTGTTCATATTCTTCTCTTATACCGCCTTATCAGCCCGATGATTTTCCGCTTCTTCTTGAACGGGTTAAGCAGGGAGAAAAGATCGATCATTATGAAACAATAGGTGTGACATCTACGGGAAGCCAGGTTTATCTTTCGATGAAGCTTTCACCTGTTTACGATTCATCAGGGGATATCATTGGAGCTTCAATCATCGAGAGAGATATTACCGAGGAGTTCCGTGCAAGGGAGACAATCCGTAAAGGGAAGGATTTCCTGAAGAGTTTAGAGGATATAAATCCGGCATTTTACATAGCACTTGATTCTGCCGGGAATATACTTACAATGAACAGGGCTATGCTTATTGCGCTCAATTATCATCTTGGTGATGTTGTAGGGCAGAATTATATTGATCTTCTATTTCATCAGGCCGACCGTGAAATACAGAAAAAAGATTTTAACAATATGCTGATCAGAAAAAAAAGTTCTGTCAGTGAGTATCCCATTCTTACAAAGGATGGTGAGGTACTTCTTGTGGAGTGGCACGGCAAGCCCCTTGTCCGCATGGACGGCAATGTAGATTTTATTTTTTATGTCGGGATAGATATTACTGAAAGGAAACGTCTCGAAAAAGTGGTAATGGAGACCAATGCTGCTGAGCGTCTTAAAATAGGCCAGGATCTCCATGACAGGCTTGCTCAGCATCTTGCGGGAATCATATTCAGGATTGAACTGCTGAAAGTTAAATTTGGCGATGAAAAGCCCGATACTGTTTCAGATATTGATGAGGTTATAAATCTTGTTAATAAAGCTGTAAGTAAAACAAGGGAGATTGCCAAAGAGCTCAGTCCGGTAGATATAAATCCCGGAGGCCTCCATGCGGCAGTTGAAAGCCTGAGAGATAGCGTTAAAGAATCATCCAGAGCCAATATTCTTATCAAGTGGGATGACACAATCAGTATCAGCGGAAAACTGGAGAATTCAAACCTTTATTATATAATTAAAGAATCGATTCTTAATTCTATTGAAAATAATGAGGCTGAAAATATATTGATCAATGCTTCAATAGATAATAATGTCTGCAGTATCGAAATAAGAGATGACGGTAAAGACTTTGAAAAAATTGATAAAGAACGGAATAATCTCTTTCTGAGCATTGTCAAGTACAGATCATGGCTCATCGGAGCTTCCACCGAAGTTAAGGGTAATCCCGGCGGAGGGTTGAGTATTGCCTGTCGATTCCGGGTTTCAGGTGAACCGATACAGATTGAGAATACAAGAAAAGTTAAACTGTTGAAGAAGGGCGGGGCTAAAAACCAGTCGGGAGTTTTCCTTGTTGATGCTCACCCCATAGTAAGGCAGGGTCTTAAACAGATTTTTGAACTGGAAAAGGATTTATATGTTGCAGGTGAGGCCGGTACAGCCGATGAAGCGTTAAAAGCTTTAGGCAGAGTCAGTCCCGACATTATTACTGTTGATATATCACTCAGCGGTACAAGCGGAATAGATCTCATCAAGGCCTGTAGAGAGAGATATCCGAATATTCCGGTACTTGTACTCTCTATTTATGAGGAATCCCTCTACGCGGAACGTGCAATCCGTGCCGGAGCCAGAGGATTTGTCATGAAGAATGAACATCCCGGAATTATTATCAGTGCCGTAAGAACTGTTCTTGACGGCCGGCAGTACATGAGCGACAGCCTTAAGGAGAAACTTCTCGACAAGCTCTCCTCTCCGAAGCATGACGAACATTCAGCACTTGTCGACTCAATGACAGACAGGGAGTTTGAGGTTTTTCAGCTCATCGGTCACGGATTGGGTAATAAACATATTGCTGATAAACTTCACATAAGCGTAAAGACCGTGGAAAACTACAGAGAGAAGATCAAGAGCAAGCTGAATATAAACTCATCGTCAGAGCTGATACAGTTTGCGGTTCAGTATATATTGGATAAGACTTCGTGATATCCAACGTGGCTCGACGGGCTCACTGGTTATTGCTGACCGGATGATTTTTTATCAAATGGTTCCCTGCATAGTACCATTCAAATCTCCCGGCCTTGCGGCCACCCTCTTTGATAAAGAGGGTTTTGATTTACAGAATTTCATAACCCCCTTTATCAAAGGGGGATGTTGAGCGAAGCGAAACGGGGGGATTTAAAGTTTAAGGCTGTTAAATTATAGATGCATAATCACACTGTCAAATCTCTATAGGACATCAACAACCACCATGGTTATGTCATCCTCAAAAGATTCCGATCCGTTATATATTTTAAGTTCATTCATCAATTCTTTGGAAAAAATATCCGGCTTACCTGATGAATATTTTTTAATGATATTTTTAAAACGCTCCTCTCCATACATTCCCGTTGAAAGATTATTGCACTCTGTAATACCATCGGTGTAGAATACTATCCGGTCACCAGATTCGAGCTGAACTGTTTTTTCTTCTATCCGGATATTATTAAACCAGCCAAGCGGGGTCCCCCGTGTCGTGAGGTCAATAAATTCATCATTTTTTTCCCTATACAGAATGGTTGAAGAGTGTCCGGCACTTGCGTACCGCATAATATTGGTGCTTATGTCGATCATTGCAAAGAAAGCGGTTACAAAATTACTGCGTACTGTATGATTGAGAATAACATTGTTAAGCTGATATAATACCTTGTTTGTGCCTGCACGGACAGTGATATTCTCCAGTGCAATTTTAGTTATTGTTGCCAGAAATGCCCCCGGAAGGCCATGACCTGAAACATCAGCAATAAAAATGTTAAGAAAACCATCCCGGTTTTCAACGTCATAAAAGTCTCCGCCGATTTTATCCATGGGGATGTAAATTGCGTGCTCATGATATCCTGAAATCTCGGGCATCGATGAAGGGAGCAGCCTTTCCTGAAGAAGACGTGCCACTTCAAGTTCATTTTCAATCTCTTCATTACGGCGGCTTATAATCTGCTGGTATTCATAATTTTTAAGAAGTGAAGAGATCCTTGTCAGAAGTTCAATCGTGTTAAAAGGCTTATGCAGATAGTCGTCAGCACCGTATTCCAGGCCTGCAACTTTACTCATCAGATCGGTATCTGCAGTAAGCATTATTACCGGAGTCGTCTTGAGTTTTTCATCGTTTTTTATGATTGAGGTCATATCGAAGCCGTTCATTACCGGCATCATTACATCTGTTACAATAAGATCAGGGCTGTGATTCCTGGTAGAAGTGATTCCCTCCTCTCCGTTTTCGGCAAGTATAACATGGTAATGTTTCTGCAGTAAAGTCTTTATAAAATTACGCATATCCTCATTGTCGTCAACAATCAGTATCGTTTTTTTATCGCTATCGGGTACAGCTTTATTTTCATCGGCCGGGTTTTCCGCAGCATCATCGGCAATTCTTAACTTTTCAATCTCACGGGTTCCTATCATCCGGTAATCTCTTATATAGTCCTCAAGATTGCTCTTCTCGTCGAATTTTACATTTTCTCTGTTTTTAAAGTGCTCTGACCCCATTGGCATACGTAATGTAAAAATTGTTCCGTGATCATCGGGATGCTCTTCGATATATCTGCTTTCTACTGATATTGAACCTTTATGAAGATCAATCAGCTCCTTGACCAGTGCCAATCCTATCCCTGTGCCTTCATACTTTCTTGTTGATGTGGCGTCGGCCTGGCTGAACCGGTCAAAGATATTACTTATGTTTTTTCCGGGTATACCCTCTCCTGTATCTGATACCGTAATACTGCAATGATCATTATCCTCAATAACCGTAATCGAAATTCTGCCGCCGTTGCCGGTAAATTTCAAAGAGTTAGAGAGCAGGTTCATAAAGACCTTATCCATTTTTTCCGGGTCAAAGAAGAGCATGATTGAGTCAGATGAGGATGTTAAGTCGAGAGTTATATTTTTTGATTTAGCTGCCAGTTCAATGCTGTTGAGATAATGCCGTGCAAAAGAAACAATGTCAGCTTCATTCACTTTTAAAGTCATTTTGCCGGCTTCAATTTTTGAAAAGTCGAGAAGATTATTTACCAGCCGGAGCAGGCTTGTTGTATTACGATGCAGATTTTTAAAAAACTGGGTATCGACCTCCATCCCGTAATCCCCCTGAAGGACCGATTCAACAGGGCCGAGAATAAGAGTAAGCGGTGTACGGATTTCGTGCGAGATATTTGAAAAGAAGCGGGATTTTGCCTCCTCCAGATCCCGGCGGACATCTTCGGCATTTTCTGTTCATCCGTATAGTCTGGCCAATCCATAGAATTTCACCGTTTTTTAAAAGTATCGGGTATTCGGTATAGGTTGATTCAATGCCTTTATTCACCTGCTCCTGATAAAATTCCATGACCTTCTGCCGGTAATCCGGATGAACTATTGAAAGAAAATGCGAACCGATTAAATCATTCTGCGGGATGCCTGTTAATCTGGTTACTGCCAGATTTATATATTTGAAATGGCCATCCAGTTTTATAATGAAAACAGAGTCACTGACATTTTCCATCAACTGCTGATAGTGCATGTCGCTTTTACGCAGAGCATCTTCGGCGGCTTTTCTTTCGGTAATATCATGGACAATGCTGTCAAATTCAATGATGTTTCCTTTATCATCTTTTACAGATTTAACGTTCTGTTCTATCCATAACGTTTTTCCCGATTTTGTAATTACCGGCAGCACCCGGCTGGTGTTATCAATTTTATTTTCCAGCTGCCCGTTGTAAAATTCAGATTCACCTTCGCGATTATCAGGAGGAATGAGGTCAAGATAATGCAATGTGCGGATCTCTTCATCGGTGTATTCAAGCATTTTTTGAAATGCAGGATTTGAATAAATGAAATTTCCGCTCAAGTCTGCCTTGAATATTACTTCATTTGCATTTTCGACAAAGTGACGATATTTACTCTCGGATTCAAGGAGATTCCGTGTTCTCTCCTCCAGTGTTTCTTCAAGACTCTGGAGAATAAATGCATTTTCTATATGCGGTCCCAGATTGATTCCCAGCTGATAAAGAAATTCTATTTCACCGGCATCATACAGGGTTCCGTCAGTTTTTGTTCCGAGCAGCAGAAGAGCTGACATATGGTTTTCAAAAAAAACAGGGACAATTACCGCGGCATGTCTTAGCGGATCAGTTAACTCAATATTCGTTTCATTATTAAGAATACGGTATTCAATCTCATCCTGTTTTACCAGTGAACGGACGGATCTGACATATGCCAGGAGAGAGTTGTCGCCAGAGATATTAATCGATGCTGAATCATCACAGGAGTAAATTTTTCTGCTGATGTCATGCTTTGGATTAATGATGCAGCTGCCGCAGTATTGACCCGTGTTTTTTTCATGTATTAATATAGCGCATTCACCACATGAAAGATAATTGAAAAATGAATAAGTAACAGATTCGGCAATCTCTTCAATGTTCCGCACTCTGCATAGTCTGTCACTTAGATTTTCATAAGCGATTTTTAATTTTTTAAATTCTCTGCCAGTAATAGCATCACGTAGCCGGGTCAGGAAATAATTAAATATGAGAATAATTAATATTGATGAGAATGTATATAGCGCTATAAAGCTGTCATTGTGTTTTATTGTTAGAATATAAACAGCTGTAAAAATCACGGCTGTCATTATAATAAAATAAATGAATTTCCCGGAGAACCGTATCATCTCGGAAATGTTATTTTTGAAAAGAGCAATGGCAAAAAAAACTGACGGGATAAAAATAAAATTACCCGGAGGATAGATATCATATCCGTTCATTGCCGGGATGTTTCCAAGAGATAATACTGCAATGCTTGCAAACCCGATCAGAAGAAAAAGAAAACGGTTTCTGTAGTACGGGTTATCATTTTTTCTGTAAACGGCATATAGTATAACTATACTGTATGCAAGAGTCAGTGTAGATACGATGATCATGATGTCGAACATCACTGCTTTTTCAGCAAACATACCCCATGTGTAGATATGCATTCCTTTAAGGTAATATGATGATTGTGAAAAGAATAGTAATATAATGCTGATTAGATAATTCCCGAAAAGCAGAGGCCGGCCTGATTGACGTTTAGTGACAATATGTGTAAGATGCATTGCCAGTGGGGGTATAAAAACAACAAATATGTGACTGAATCTGCTTACTCTTAATCCGGTTTCAGGGACCGTTATTATACAGTTTAGAAATATATCTATACTCAGTAGAGAATATGCCAGCATCAGGAGGCTGAAAGTAATTGAGTCCGGGCGGTTTTCACCCATTCTCAGGGAGAGAAATGAAAGAAATACACAACAGAAGAAAGAGAGGAGCGGCGGGAGCCCGAAAGGTATTATTTTTTCTGTAATATCATTTAAGCTGATGCTGCCGACAGCCCAAAAACAGACAGGAATAACCGCCAGCAGTCCTGCTGTTACAAATATTTTAACTACGGCACCGGCAATCCGCTGTCTCGTATAATGATTAATCTTTATTGCATCATATCTGAATATACCCCATGCCATAAAAAGTATAGGTATAAATGCAAAATTTCCCGGAGGATAAATGCCTATTCCGTTAAGGGCCGGCATATTCCCTATAGTAAGAATTCCTATGAATAGTATGCCGAACATTATAAATTTTATTTTAAGTCGTGTATGATGATCAATATCGGTTTTCAGTTTTTTTACTGATAATACAAGGGAATATGCTATAACGCTCATGGCGAAAATCCCGAATAAACGAAGAACAATTCCACCTTTTGCTATATAACCCCACTGGTACTCCCATAGCCCGTAAAAATAATAATCTGTAAAGACGAAAAGGGAGATTACAGAAGCGATAACAAAAGCTCCGGTTTCAATGAGTCTGTTTTTTTTATCAACCAGAGTGTGTACAAATAATACAAGGATTGCAGGTCCATACACATAAAAAAAATGGATAAACCGCTCAATCTTCATGATGAGGGGGATATCCCCTTTTAAAAAATGGTGTGATATAAAAGCCGGCATGAGAAGTGAATACCAGAAACAGATCAGGGCAAAGAGTATATTTTCATACTGACGTTTCCCTTTTAAAAGAGAAAACAATCCAAGAGAGACCCCCGTAATTAAAAAGAGTACCGGAGGTATGAGGAAAATATTTAAGTTATCTGTTATTCCCGGCATACTTTAACCGTCTGGATACATTTATTATAAATATTAAGTTTTAAAATGTAAATGTAAATAATTCGGATAGTCAATACATTTATTTGTAAAATTCAGGGATAACACCACAAATTCATAGGGGAATTCCCCCCTATGGTTAAAAGATTATCCCCCTATTTACAATCATCATATT
>PGXT01000095.1:13016-18923 GCA_002839285.1 Spirochaetae bacterium HGW-Spirochaetae-5
ATGTAGGTGCTTAAAGAATACTGGCTTAGAGGTTGATTATGGATTATAAGTCTGGAGTATGTAATTTCTGCGGAACCGGATGCGGCAACTACCTCAATATTCAAGATGGTAAAGTTAGCGGAGTTTTCTCTTCAAGAAACCACCCGGTAAGCAAAGGAAGGCTATGTGTCAGGGGATGGCATTTTCATGAACTGTTAATGACAGATCATAGAATAAGTTCACCCATGATCAAGGTAGACGGCAATTTTAAAAATGTCAGCTACGACGAAGCGATAAGTTTTATGATGGAGAAAATGGCGAAGTACAGCAGTGATGCTTCAGAATCGACAGCATTCCTTGCTTCACCCAGGTCATCAAATGAAAACAATTATCTCTTCGCCAAACTTGCAAGGAGTGTATTTAAAACAAATAATATCACTCTTGATTCAGAATCGGGTCACAGAAGCAGCATGAATGTTCTTGGTGAAGGGGCAGGATTTCCCGGCATGACAGGTTCACTTGAGGATATTTCAAAGACTAAATTTATCCTGATAGTCGGTTCGGATATTACTAAAATGAACCCTATTATCGGCAGCGAGATTCATAAGGCGCAGATGGCAGGAACAAAAGTTGTTACTATCAGCAGCCGTGTTACACAGATTGCAAGACTCAGCAATGTTCATCTTCAGATTAAACCGGGATCTAAAAGGAGTCTTCTCGCGGCGCTGGCAAAAGCTGTGATAGATACCGATCAGCTTGATACGGATTTTGTAACAGCTTCAACAGATGGATATGACGGATTTGCATCCTCTGTAAACAGGTTTAATATGGCCGACGTTCTATCTCTCACAGGAATCGATTCAGATACAATTAAGCAGATCGCAGGGGAGTTATGCAGTGCGGAATCCGCAATGGCATTCTGGTCCACGGGTATTTCAGGTCTTGATCAGGACACTGTGAGCTACATATACAATCTTCTCCTCTTCGCCGGCAAAATCGGAAAAGAAAACTGCGGCGCAAATCCCATAACAGGTATCTGTAATCTTCAGGGGGGATACGATATGGGGACTGCCCCCGATCTCCTTACCGGTTTTCAGAAATTATCAGATGCCGATGCCGCGGCAAAGTTTGAGAAGAGCTGGGGAGTAAAATTGAATAAAGACTCAGGAAAAGATCTTTATAAAATGCTCGCCGATAAGAATTCAAAACTCAAATGTCTGGTCGCTGCAGATCATGATGAAGGAATTATCAAATACAGTAAAGAGATTGAGGCATTGGAGTTTGTCGTATATTTCGGAACTTTTGAGAATCCATTCATGAAGTTTGCTGATGTTGTGTTCCCCATCGCCGGAGTTATTGAGGATGAAGGGACTTACACAAACACAGAAAGGCGGGTACAGCTTTCACGAAAGAGAGTTGAACCTTTCGAAAATGTAATGCCCGGCTGGAAACTCTTCCCGATGATCGCTGCAAAAGCTTCCTTAACATGGAAATATTCATCAGCTGAAGATGTTTTTAAAGAGATAACATCTCTTACTCCATCTTACTCCGGAATGACTTATGAAAAGATTGAAAAGTCATTCGGATTACAGTGGCCATGTAATGATAAGTATCCCGAAGGATGCAAAAGACTTGATGGAGCTTCCATCGGAAGAAAATTTAAATTTGCACCGGTAACAGAAAACTTCACAATTCATTCAGCAACAGCAGACTATCCCATACTTCTTATCGCGAGTCAGGGGCAGCATTTCTGGCATCAGAATAATATTATGAAGAAGACTTATATTCCCAAGAGAGAATATAACGCAACACTTCTTGTATATCCGAAAGGCTACATCGAGATATGCAAAGAGGATGCGGACAAACTTCAGGTAAGAGAACATTGGAATGTTAAAATAGTCTCTTCTCACGGATCGATGATTGTCGCGGTTAAAATTTCTGAAGATGTTAAAGCCGGAACAGCGTATGTCCCATATTTTATCAGGGAGATGATCTCATCATTTCTACTTGAGCATAATCAGGAATTTGATAAGGGAGAAGACACAATTATTCCAATCAGGATAGAGAGGATATAATTATGTATTTAATAGAAAAGAATAATGTAATGAAACTGGCCGAAGAGCTTGCAAAGTCATATTCTCTTTACGGTCCGGTTACGGATAAAGAAACAAAACAGGTATTCTTCAATAAGGTTGCATCAGCTTCAGAGATAAGCCTTACAGCTGAGATCCCATCTATCCCTCCGAAGACTGTGGTGTTTCCGCAGATCGAAAGGATACTGGAATACAAGTATGACAAAGGTTCTAAGAAGGTCGAGATGAATGCTGATTTTGACACATCCAGCAAGGCTCTCTTCGGAATCCGTCCATGCGACCTTACCGGTATTCTGGTACTGGATAGATTTTTTATGGGACTGGAATTTGTTGATGATGTTTACCTTGAGCATAGAAAGAGAATGTTCATTGTAAGCAACACATGTACAGTTCCGTTTAAGCAGTGCTTCTGCGTATGTACAGACAGCGGTCCTGTAGCTGAAGAAGGCTACGATCTTAACCTTACAGATCTGGGTGACGTTTATCTTGTAGAGGCCGGCAGCGACAAGGGGCGTGAATTTGCTGAAAAGATGGGACTTCAGAAGGCAGGTCCTGAGCATACTTTAGAGAAGAAGAATGCAGTTGATAAGTCTATCTCTCTCTTTGAAAAGCTTGCAACTGACAATAAAGCCTGGATCTCCCGCGTAATGAACAGAGTGACAACAGGTTTTATTAAAGAGGAAGTATGGGAGCATATCGGTAAACAGTGCTTTGAGTGTGGTGCATGTACTTTCGTCTGTCCTACATGTTCATGCTTTAATGTTGAGGATCACAACAAGTTCAGCGGTTCAACAGACCGCCTTAGAACATGGGATTCATGCTCATTCGAAGGATATACAAAGATGGCCGGTGACCATAATCCGCGTCACCCCGTTGAAGATAGAAGAAATAAGAGATTTTTCTGTAAACTCTCATATTCACAGTCTAAGAAGTATTTAAGACCGGGATGTGTGGGATGCGGAAGATGCCAGTGGGTATGCCCGGGCGATATCGGACTCCCCAATGTGGTTACATATATTAGACGCGAAATTACTGAGTAGGTGACTGATATGAGTGATGTACAGAAAAGAGTAGTTACAATTCCTGAAATTGCAACTGTCGTTGAGGTTAAAGATGAGATCCAGGATGTTAAAACATTCTACCTCAAATTTGACAATCCTGAAGTTGATGCAAACTTTAAGATCAAGTCAGGGCAGTTCGTTATGTTAACCGTTTTCGGCTACGGCGAGTCGGCGATATCGCTCCCTCCAAGTCCCGAGAACGATAGATTCCATCTCTCCGTAAGGAAAGTGGGAAAAGTTACTGATGCGCTTCATAATCTTGTAGCCGGAGATAAAGTGGGGATACGCGGGCCATTCGGCAACGGTTTTCCATTTGAAGAGATTAAAGGGAAAAACATTATATATGTTGCCGGCGGTATTGGCCTTATTCCGCTCCGTTCGTCCATTGTTCATGTACTTCAGAACAGAAAGGATTTTGGAAGGATTATTGTTCTTCTCGGCGCGAGAACTCCCGATGACCTTATGTATCAGAACGATATTGAAGAGTGGCTGAAGATCGAAGGTTTTGAATGTTATGTTACTGTCGATCAGAAGACCGAAGGCTGGAAGGGTGAGACCGGTTATGTAAACAGTCTTATTGAAAAAGCAAATGTTCCCGTAGAGAATACTGTAGCATTTGTCTGCGGACCACCTGTGATGTTCAACTCTGTAATCGGAGATCTTATGAGCAGGGGACTTAAAGACGATTGTATAATTTCAACTCTCGAAAGACACATGAAGTGCGGTATCGGAAAATGCCAGCACTGCGCAATCGGGAGAACACTTGTGTGCACTGACGGACCTGTTTATACATATAAGCAGATTAAAACTCTGGGTGAAGTAATCTGATGAACAGTTTAATCTCTGACATAAAAAATGTTATAGGTGGAAACTGCTGCCTCGTCGGGATGGGGAACTATCTTAAAAGCGACGATGCCGTGGGGCTCTATATCATTGAGTCGGTAAAAAAGGCTGCAGGGGATACCGGCATGCTTTTGAATGTAGAGGATGTGATCGAAGCTTATGTTTTTAAAATTGCCGAGATGGATTGCGACACTGTTGTTGTAATCGATGCGGTAAAGGCACAGGCTGAAACCGGTTCAATACTCTTCGGAACACTTGATGAAGAGTTTGAAGAACTGTCCGGGACTCTCTCTACTCATAAACTGGCTCTGAAGATGTCCGGGAAGATATTCACAGAGCACAAAAAAGAGACTTACCTGCTTGGTGTTGTAGTTAACAATATAGATTTCGGGGCAGAGCTTACTCCTGCAGTTAAAGAGACAGCCGATACCCTGATAGAGATAATAATAGATGCTTTAAATCGTGATAAAAGGAGTTTGTAAATGAATACTGACATTTACGGAAACTTAATGACAGCCCTGGCAATACTCGCAGCTTCAGCAGTTGTTTCACCGCTAATAGCGGGAACAAAAAGAAAGCTTGCCGGCTGGATAAATTTCGCACTGGTTGCGACTGCTGCTATTCTTCTCCTTCATACAAGTTATGCGGTTATTTTTAAAGCTGTTCCGCAGGGATCAACAGTAATTCATCTGGGGCCCTCCGGGATTTACTTCCTTGTGGACAGCTTTTCCGCATTTTTCATCGCTATAATCGCCTTCATGGCCATGATAAGCTCATTCTATTCAATAGATTACATGGATCATTACCACGATTACAGCCTTCGCGGATACTATTTTCATCTTCCGCTCTTTATACTGGGGATGATACTTCTTGTTACAGTTGATGACCTTTCAACAGGTTTCACCATTGCATGGCAGATAATGACAATTGCTTCATACTTCCTGATTAAGTTTGAGTTCAGAGAGAAGGGAGTTGTAAGAGGCGCCAACAAGTATCTTATACTTATGCAGCTTGCATGGCTTCTTATAGTGAGTGCCAACTTCTTCATCAGCGGCGCGGCTATGGGAGATTCAATACATTCACTTGTACAGAAGATCGGATATTCGTCACATGTAAATCTTTACATAATATATGGACTGATACTCATGGGATTCGGATTCAAAGCCGGTATGTTCCCATTCGGACAGCTCTGGCTGCCCGATGCACACTCAATTGCGCCATCACCTATAAGCGCTCTTCTTTCAGGTGTTATGCTAAAAACAGGTATCTATGGAATAATCAGGACTTTCTTCTGGATGGTCCCCCATGGAAGCGATGTTCATTTCAACGGATTCTTCTGGGGCTGTGTAATCGCGGGATTCGGAGTTGTGACACTTTTCATCGGTACTGTGCAGTCCATGAAGCAGAGCGATTCGAAAAGACTCCTTGCATACAGTTCAATAGGTCAGCTTGGATATATAATATTCGCAACAGGTACAGCGCTTCTTCTTTTAAACACAGAGAGCGGATATCTGAAAGTGCTTTCAATAATAGTAATAATCGGTGCGCTTTATCATGTCCTTAACCATGCGGTATTCAAAGGCCTTCTCTTCCTCAGCAGCGGAAGTGTTCTTTATGCAACAGGTACTAAAGATCTGAATAAACTCGGCGGACTGATCAAGCTTATGCCTGTAACAGCTGTTGTTGCCGGTATAGCATCTCTTTCAATAGCCGGTGTGCCTCCATTCAGCGGGTTTGCAAGCAAGTGGACTATAATCTCATCATCCGTTCTTGCGGGGAGCGAGATTGCATTCCTTGCAATATTCGGCATAATTGCACTGTTCACAAGCGCAATTACACTTTCATGTTATGTTAAATTCTTCGGTATGACCTTCACTTCTGCCGGAACTGAGTGGACAATCAAGCATGAGGTAAAAGAGGTTCCATTCGGA
>PGXT01000096.1:0-1500 GCA_002839285.1 Spirochaetae bacterium HGW-Spirochaetae-5
CCTGTGCTTCCAATAACAACAATGCTCAAGTACTTCAAAGCTGATTTTGTGAAACACACAGACCATAACCACAAGTGTGCAAAATGTGACGAATCATTAAGAAGATACTATTCAGGACATAGCGGACACTAGATATTTTTACTCCTCCCCCTTTGATGGGGGAGGTCGGGAGAGGGTGAAATATTTTTTTAGTTTTCCCGGGACTTTTCGAACACCCTCCCCTAACCCCTCCCATCGAGGGAGGGGAAAAATGAAATATTGAAAGCCCCGGTATAAAACAAAAGGAGGACATAATGAGTAATTCTTTCCTTGATCTAGCTATTCAGAGAGAAATTGAAGCATATGAATTTTATATGGATCTATACAATAAAGTCTCTGATACGACAGCAAAAGATGCATTAAAATGGATTGCCGGCGAAGAGAAAAAGCATGAAGAATTTTTGAGAAACTATAAAGAAGGGAAAATTCCCGCAGGAACAATCAAGCTTTCAGAAGTTGATGATCATAAAATTGCAGAACATGTATCTGCACCGGAAGTTAAACCTCAAATGGACTCAAAGGATGTTTATCTTATTGCTGCACACAGAGAGCTTGCTTCTTTTACTTTTTACACTGAGTTTGCGAAACTGCACTCTGATGCTGAAATAAAAGATATGCTTATAAAAATAGCTAACGAAGAGCTGAAGCATAAAGAAAAAGTTGAATATCTCTATTCAAACACAGCGTTTTCTCAGACCGAAGGGGGCTGAGAGGATTTAACTTATAATAATCAGAATCATTTAAAATCCCGGCGGACTACTCCCCGGGATTTTTTTCTTTTAAAAGTGCTGACAGCTTCTGATAAGCTTCACCATCTTCACGCCAGGTATAGCATGAATCTTTAAGTCCCCGGCTCATTATACCGGCTTTTTTACCATCTTTTACTTTTGTTACATCTGGCTTCTGCTGATAGAGATAAGCCCAGAATCCCTGCATTATTGCCGGCGCCATTGTCGTAAGAAGATGAACCAGATGTGTACACCCTGCAACGCCCCCTGCAAGCTCACGCACCTTAGTTGAGAATCCTCCGCGGATAGCCATTCCGATTACAGGATTTAAACTCTCTGCTATAAGTAAACAATCACTGCGTGGAACAGTTTCAATGATTACTTCAAGATCTTCAATTATAAGTTCAGGGATCTTTATAAGCAGAATCAGTCTTAAATCATGGAGCGTCCCCGCATTGACTTTGTCTCCGGTAAATTTATAGTAATCTTTAAGTCTTATATCTGTGAGGCGCCCTTCGGTTATGAGATGGCTTTCATCGGAGGTATAAGTTGTCACTTCGATGCTGCGCTTGTGTGCCGTTTCACCGGCTTGTTTTAAGATTCTGCTCATGCTGTACCGCCCCCTCTGTCTCGATGCGACATCAATCCGCGCTCTCAGGACATCCTGTCCGCGCTTGATACAGAAACATCCTGTTTCTAGTCCCCCATTAATAGGAGGAGAGTTGTTGTATAT
>PGXT01000096.1:1539-14160 GCA_002839285.1 Spirochaetae bacterium HGW-Spirochaetae-5
CTTCCCCCTCTCCATTTGGAGAGGGGGACCGAGGGGGAGAGGTCTGTTAAGTTTTAATTTCTACAGTATCTCCGAAAGAGGACGGTACTTAATCTCGGTAAGGTTCTCTTCCAGCTTTACCCGCTCCCCATCTGAATTAATATATTCAGCTGCAAATACATCTGACAAAGACGCGCCATTGTTTAATGTTATAATTCCATAATCTATAAGAGATCGTAAATATGTTCTGATAATTCCAAAACTCATCTTCTGTATATTTATGTCGTTATGATGCTCGTGATCGTAAAGCCCCAGGTTAACATCTGCAAGTTTGTAATCTCCCGATACTGCATCTATAAGCACTCCGGTTTCAACTCCATACATCTGCCAGAAAGAAACAGAATTAAAAAAACTGAGCGTCCCCGCGCATTCACCGGATAAAGGATAGGAAAACTCACTGAGTAATTTAAGTGATGGATGACTTACCGCAGAGAATAAAGGCTGAGCAACATACTTTTTAACTCTACCCATTTCGCGCCAGAACCCGCCCTTCGCATAATCAGCTCCATTTAATACCGCACCGGCAAGACCTGTTGCAAAATGAGCGCCGAAATATTCAGGGAGAACATCGGCATCGAGAAATACAACAACTGCATTGTCGGCGGATAAACCGTTAAGGTATTCACGGTTTATGCGATATATGGTTCTTCTCATATCGCCCCCCTTCCCTTTTTCATTTTTCATATCGGGGACGGCTGCAGTATTAGACACCATAATATCCACATCACTGAATGCCGAGATAATTCCAGACTCGGTTCTGTCGAAATTGTCCCCTGCCCGGCGATGATTGATTATTATTTTATCAACCAGTCCGGCCGGGAGCTGTTTCAACACACCAATTTTTTCAATAACAAGATCTGCTTCTCTCTCTCCGAAAGTAGAAAATACGGCATATATTTTTTTATCATTTTTAATTTTCAGAAGATCTTCAGGTTTAAAATCAGCATGATCATATTTTACAATTTTTTTCATTAAACATATTTCCTTTGATTTGAATTTAAAAATGGAAGGATTTCTCGCCGCCGCCCTGGGCGGCAGCGGCAATTGGGTTTATTCACTTCATAAAATCCAATACCCATCTGGCAATACCGATGAACAGAAGTATTAAACCTTCAGTTCTTGAAATTTTCCATCCTGTTCTTAAAAACATTACAACAAGAATAACCATACCGCAGAGCATTAAAAGAGATCCGTATGCCGAGGGATTTATCTGCATTGGAGTAATTGCACCAGCAAGCCCCAAAACACCAAGGATATTGAATATATCACTCCCGATGAGATTACCCGCCGACATCCCATGTTTACCCTTAAGAACAGCAGCTATTGATGTGGCCATTTCCGGTGCAGATGTGCCTGCAGCTACAATTGTCACTCCGATTACCCATTCGGAAACCCCCATCCCCCTGGCTAAAAAACCGGCCGATTCCACAAGGAGATGACCTCCAGCGACTACAGTAAATATGCTTAAAGGGAGTAATAATGCATCTCTCCACGTTGCAGTCTCGTGAATAATTTCACTCTCTCCAAACTCCTCTTTATGCCTGAAAAGATAAATCAGATATGACACCATTAATGTCATGAGAAAAATTCCTTCAAAACGGGAAAGCTTTAAATCGTAGAAAAAGTAAAGCAGAAGGAATGTAATAAGAATCATAAATGTTCCGTCACGGTAAACCAATTTTCTGCTCGATTCAATACTTTTTATTACCGCAACAGTTCCAAGAATAAAACCTAAATTAAAGATATTCGAACCGACAATATTACCCACTGATATATCGGCCTGTCCCTTCAGAGCTGCATTGATAGTAACTGCAAATTCCGGAGCGGAAGTTCCGAACGCAACAACGGTAAGACCAATTACAAGATCTGAGACACCGAATTTTTCGGCTACCCTGCTTGCCGACTCCACAAGAAGGTCTGCCCCTTTCCATAAAAGTACAATTGAAACAAGGAGAATAACAACATTAAATGCGTTGTTTAAAAAAAGAGAAGCAAATATTGTCATATGTTTACCTTCTGTAAAATTATTTAACTTCAGATACCGTCTGCCCGATTTACCAGGCGGAAACTTACTTTAAGGAATAACTTCGGCCTCATCATCAATTTCAATACCGTCTCTTTTAAGTATAATAAGTGAAACTCCCACTGACAATACCAGTATAGAAAATATTACACCCAGTGAAACAGCCACGGGAATTTTATAAAAATGCATTATCATCATTTTAACACCGACAAAGAGAAGAATCAAGGCAACTCCATGTTTTAAATATTTAAAATAACCGAGCATTCCGGAGAGGACAAAAAACAGAGCTCTCAGCCCGAGTATGGCCATTATGTTTGAGGTAATTACAATAAACGGATCCTGAGTAATAGCAAGAACCGCCGGGATTGAATCAACCGCAAACACTATATCCGCTGTTTCAATCATCACAAGGGCTATGAAAAGAGGGGTCAGAGCCCTCTTACCGTTTATACGTGTGAAAAACCGGTTCCCTTTATATGAAGTCGCAATTTTGAAATGACCGCTGAAAAAATTGATTAACCGGCTTTTCTCCAGATCCATAACCTGTTCCTCATCAGACATGGCATCTTTAAGCATCTTATAAGCAGCGTAAAGAAGTATTGCACCGAAAATATAAATCGTAACCTGAAACTGCTCAATAAGTCTTACACCCAGGAGTATGAATATTATCCTGAATACAATAGCACTGAGTATGCCCCACTTGAGAATATGCGGCTGATTCTTTCTTTCAATACTCAAGGCCTGAAAGATCATTATAAAGACAAAAAGATTATCAACAGATAGAGATTTCTCAATCAGGTAGCTTGCGAGAAATTCCATTGCCTTTTCGTGACCATTATCCAGACGATACTGCTCTTCAGCGACTTTTCATGATCTTCATGATCTGTCATGTAAAGATCTATGTAGAGCATTCCGCTTACCATTACCACAAAAATTATCCAGAATAAAAAATGAACGTCCAAAGGGGCCTCCAGAATTGAATTATCCAGCTAATAAACTGAAATGGAATTAAAACTTAATTTATACTAAAAATAATTTATTATAATATATTCCGGGGTATTATAACAACGGATATTTCATAAAAGACAATATTGTTAAGTTACTCAAAACCGTTTTAAGTTACAAATCAATGTTAATCCCTTAAAATATATAGTTCAATCCGGAATGTTGGGATAATAATTAAATCCATTCAAACTTTCCAGACCCCCTATCCTCGCCCCCTATCCCCCAGAGGGGGCATAATTTATCTTTTATAATTCTGATAGTTTTATTTTTATCATTTCTTTAACAATTTCTATATTATTTAACACATCTCTATCTTTAATCCGCAATGTATGGATTCCAATACTCATCATGAATTCATCCCTGTATCTATCGTATTCTTTTTGTGAATCATGAATTCACTAATAATTTACCTTTTGCGTGCCCCCTTTGGGGGACAGGGGGCTATACGAATATCATTTCCCCGACATTCCGGATAGACGCACATATATTTTAGAGTAAAATTAATGATTATAATTCCAGAGTTTGTTTTTTACTTTAAATTACAATTCAAATTTTATGCGGGATTAATGATTCTACAGGCTGCGGTTTATTTTTGAGGGCACTGCGCTGCGCCCGGGAGTGGGGAACTTTACCCCTCCAGCTTAAAACGTATGGGGAGATTTATTCTGCATTTCATGGGGACCCGCTCTTCTGTTTTTGCGGGGTAAAATTTGATATTTTTTGCCCACTCTACTACAACAATATCAAACTCCTTTCCGAGAGATTTTACTATCTTCCCGTATAAAACATCACCCGATTCACTGATCCCCAGTTCTATTACAACTACACCTTCAATTCCGGCTTTCCTCATCGAGTCGGGATAGCGGGGAGTCTTTGAAAAGAGCGGCATGGGGGGAACGGATGAATTTTCAAGATCGCTGAACTCATCACTGTCGGTTCCGAAGGTCAGAGGCTTGTCCTCAATTTTTTCTTCAATCAGAGATTCTGTCGAATCACTGCTCTCCTGAATTTCGGGAAGATGCACGGGACCGGAAAGACGGAGTTCAACCATCTCCATTGTTTCGTCAATATTAAAATCGACGTTATCTGAAGATTCACTCCAGCGTATTACAAAAAGCATTGAGAAAAGAATAATAAACGATAATATACTCCACCCCATATGAGGACGATGCCGGAAATATGTTCTGGTTTTTACAATCAATAAATCCAATATTCTACCCGTTCTTTTTTTTCGTTAATAGTACTATATTATACACGCCTGAATCACGGAGAATTTCCATCACCCTGTTGACTTTCATAAATGATATATTCTTCTCGGCACCTATCAGTCCCTTCACATCCGGGTTATCGATCGACCGGTATCTTGAAAACTCCATCAATTCATCCTCACTCTTTCTTTCACCGCGAAGATAAATATCACCTTTACCGTCAATCCAGATGTGAAAAAACTTGTATGAACCGCCTGTGGATGTTTCACTCACCGGCAGATTTACCGGAATACTTTTATCTATACCTATTGTACTTGTAAGAATAAAAAAGATAAGCAGTATAAAAGCTATGTCGGCCATTGATGTTAGCGGAACCAGGGCTTTGGATTTATGTTTTCGCTCAATCATAATTATCTATATCATCCTTACAGAGAACCGTGATTCACCCGAACTCTTTACAGCATCTATCAGAGTTACCGCTTTTTCATAGGGGAGCTCACCTGAAATTTTAAGCAGGATTGCCCCGTCCGGTTTTTCACTGTTCCATTTTAACAGTTCCGATTTAATTTCATCCAGATTCAGCCTTTTGTCTTTAACATAAAGAATGCTGTCCTTTCTGAACTCCACGGTAAGTATTTTATCCGCCGCCATAAATACGGGAGCCCCGTTTTTGTCGGGCATTGATATCTGCAGTCCGTCCTTCATCAGAAAGATTGATGTAACGAGAAAAAATATTATCAGCAGAAATGCAATATCCGACATGGATGAGAGCGTCATTTCCGATGTTGCACGTACCGTACGTTTTATCTTAGCCATTTTCACCCAGTAATTTTTCTGCAATATCTGCGGAGATCCTTTCAATATCCGCAACAAAGGTTTCAATCCGGTGGACAAAGAAATTATAAAATGCAAGAACAGGAATTGCAACAATAAGTCCCGCCTCTGTTGTAATGAGAGCCTCATAAATTCCACCGGCAACAAGACGGGCGCTCACCTGATCCGCGGCAGCTATGCTCTGAAATGCTGTTATCATACCCGACACAGTCCCCAGGAATCCGATCATCGGGGCAATATTCCCGATTGCCGAGAGTACACTTAAGCCTTTCTCGAGCGATGCGATTTCAATTGCACCGGCAGCCCCTATCCCCTTCTCCACATGGTCGAGGCCGAGTTTACGCAGCTTAAGCCCCTTAAGCAATACGCGGGATATGACCAGGTTATTCTCCTTACAAAGATTAACCACATCATCTATTGTGCCGCTCTCTAGTTTACTGTTAATCTGCTCAATAAACTCACCCGGTTTAAGTTTTGCTTTTTTATAAAAAAGAAATCTCTCTATAATCAGCCCCATGGCAAGAGCGGCGCAGATAAGTATGGGCCACATGAAAAGACCACCTTTCAGGAACCAGTCATAAAGGAACTGAACTTTCCCCTCTGGCGTTTTATCTTCTGCAGCTTCATTTTTAACAAGAGCAGATGATTCTTTTACTACAGATGATGAATCGGCGCTCTGCGAATTTAATGCAGTTGCACTCTGCGCATTTAGGATATTTTTACCGGAAAAACTCCCTGCACTGATAAAAAACATCGAAACGATTGCAATAACAGATACAATTTTAAACAGTGATGATTTCATTTTCGTTTTCCATAAAGTCTTTATTATTTTTAGAAAAATTTGTCTGATAAAAATACCAACCCATTATTATAATAACAATGAAGAAACCGGGCAGAAGAATAAAGAGTCCCGGATCACGTGTTAAAAGAAAATAGAGCTGAGGATTCACCTGAGCTGTAGTATCGGCATAATGAAATTTTTTCTCCTTGTTGCATGTTTCATCAGCCGGAGAAGGCTTCTCAATACGGTTATCTTTTTTCTTCTCCATATCGAGCTGAACAATAGTCCCTTTAATTACTGCAGGCTCAAGAAAACTGATGTTTTTAGTAATATCAGTTCCGTTATCATTGATGGATATGGAGACTGTAGTCTGTTTAATTCTCCGGCTGAGCATTGATGATTCAGGAAAAAATTCATTGCGGAGAGCTGTAACTTTTACATCCCCTATTCCATTGAGATAGATATTATCGCCCTCTGAAAAGGGGATCTTCTCCTGTGTTACTGCAGTGAAACTTAAAAAATGACCTGCAAGCATGCCCAGAAACAAAATATGAATCACCGAAGGGGATATTAAAACAGAAAAACGTTTAGTACCCAGATTTTTTCTCCGTGGTACAAGTGACATTATCCTGTTAAGAGTACAGGCAAAGGTATTAATACCGAGAAGCGAAAAGGAAAAAAACAGAAGAGGTATCCACCATGTTATGGAAAGCTTCTCAACACCTTTAGTCATATACCAATCTATCAGAGGAACACCATTCATTGAATTAAAAAATGAATAGTGTATTGACGCATAGATAGAACCGATCGCCATTATTACGGCAGAAGCGAGTATAAGCCGGAATGCGTATCTAAGGTCACCGGTTATTTCAAGTAATCTTTTCATAATCAGCCTCCAATCCGCGGAAAATTCATCTCATGAAGATATGAACCGAAGCTGCAGAATCCCACAACAATACTTCCGGCAACAGCGTAGACTGTTTTACGAAGATCACTCCACCCTTTAAGAAATCGGATATGCAGATAGGCGGCGTAGTAGCACCAAATAACCGCAGACTGAAGATGTCTGGTACCCCATCTGAATGGAGAACCCCACCCGAGGAAAGCCCAGACCGCGCCTGAAACCTGTGAAACACTGAACAGTATAAAACCCCATACAAGAATTTTATGGAAATCGACAGTTCTCTTTTTTCTGAAAGCCGAAGACGCGGCATACCAGCTGCCGAGATAAAAACACGCATGGCCGGAAGCCTCGGTGATAAAAAATATATACGCCCAGATTGTCATCTTGTTCGGAGTCGGAGGGATAATACCCTTAGGATAAAACAGTGCGAATATAGAAAAACATAATACAGGGATTATACCAGTTAAGATCTCCCTCCTGAAATCACTATCTGAAGAGACAACACTTAAGCCAATGATCAGCAATGTCATTGACCATGGCATAAAGAAGACACCTTCGGTCATGCCGTTAGGAATAAATACACCTGTAATCCATCCGCGTGAAATCAGAAAAAAAGAATAAAGGATAAACCCCGTCACAAGTAATATAAATGCAGTTTTTGTCTTTTTTAAAATAAGAAAAAAAGACGCGGCAGCATAGAGTAATACTGCCGCGTTTATTATGGTTATAAACTCTTTCATTTGAAAATATCCCGCGTCTTTTTATTTTATATCCTGAACATTATCTATCATCATTATATGTGTAAGACCCCAGGTCTCTCTGTCTACGTAGTAATCACTGACAGGGCCGAGACTCATACCTCCCCGGGTCTTTCTGCCGTCCATTTCGCTCAACATCATCATAGACTTCCCTGCAGCGGTATTGAAAATCTCTCTTCCGGAAAAAAGAGTTCTGTAACCGTCACATGCAACAAAAAGGAAATAGTTATCCTCCCCTGCTCCGGGAAAATTTTTTCTGAGCAATGAGCGCAGATTATAGCCAGATGCCGAAGATACACCTTTAAAGCCCTGTCCATGACCTGTACGGAACCAGTTTTGGGTAGATGCAGTTTCAACACCGTTCAAATTAAGAGGGAGCACCCTGCCGTTGTGAACAGTTTTAACTGAATCTGCAACACATCTGAATCCCTTTGTCATTAAAGGAAACTCTGTGTTATCAACAGGAATTTCTCTGATTATAATTTTCGTTACATCATCGAGATAGCGTGCTGTATCGTTATCGCCGGGACAGATAAGACGGAGTCCCGTGAGTTCACCTTTATGCTTATTAAGTGTATAAGGTTTCTCAGGAGTTGACTTTGATGATACAAGCTCTGTTCTGTGATATGCAAGAATGACAGGTTTAACATCATCGGTCATAGTAAGCTCGCCGTAACTGAAGTGGGACTGTTTTCCGGAGGATGAAATAAAAGTAACCACCATGTCGAGAGGTCTGTCAAAGAGGGCATCCTTTGGTTTTTCAGGAGCAATCCCTTCAATAATGTTCAGTACCTGAACTCCGGTGTACCTGTATGTACCTTCCAGTTCGCCCTTAGAATCAACTTCACGGGTGCGGATATACACCGATGCAAATGCATTGATACTCTCTTCATCAAACTTATAGATTTTTTTAGTATTCCCCGACACTTCCAGGGAGATGTTTTTATCAGCGTCCTGTTTTAATGCAAGAGGTGTTGCGCCGGTAACAACTATAATTTTATGATAATTTCTTGTTGAGGAACAGGCATAAGCTCCGGCAATAACTGCAGCAACTGCAGAAGCGATAATTGCGATATATTTTTTATTCATACAATCCTCGTGTGGTAAAAAAATAGACGGGCGGAAAACCGCCCGTCTTATGCCTGATTAAAATTCCGCGCTGCCGCCGACATAAAACATTCTACCGGCACCGGGATTAAACGGATCTGCGTTATAGTCATCAAAAATATTTTTACATGTTATATAGACTTCGTATTTCTCCCGGAATTTCTGGGAAAGTTTTACATTAAACATTAATGGATCATGAAGTTCAACTGTTGTGAAATATGCTGTGGAATAAGGAGCAGTACCAGTCGCCGGATTTGAAGCCATTACATAATACTTTTCGTTCATCTTATAGTTACCCCAGATATTGAGGCTTGTATTTGTAATGAAATCAAAAATCAGCTGTGTATTAAACTGATGTTCCGGACACTCCTGAACTTCTTCACCCTTTGTGGCATATGAATCATCATGATCTTTTGCATATGTATATACATACGATTGAGATAGTGATACATCCATTATATTCAATACCCTTTCCATATTAACTGATACTGTGCTTTCTAGCCCCTGCATAGTTCGCCCATCAAGGTTCATCCAGGTATTCAGACCGGTTGAATCATCCACGATTCTTTCGATTTTTTCACTAAAATTAGTGTAAAAATAATCATTTCTTAAACTAAGTATTTTATCAAAAAAGAAAAACTCAACACCTGCATTATAATTTAATGATTTTTCAGGTTTAATCTCTTTAGTAATACCTACACTGTCATTGTCAGATACCTGATGAAGAGTGGGAAATTCAACTTTCATTCCTGCGGAACTTCTTATAACAAGAAAGTCTTTTAACGGTTCATATTTTATACCTGCAACTGGATTTACAGAATCATTTGTACCCCATATAATTGATGATTCATCTGGTAATAACGCATCATTTAAAGAAGCACCAAGTGTAGCACTCTTCTTAAATTCATCAAATTTCTGTGCATCATATGAAGCTCCGATAGTTATGCCAAGATCACCCGCCTCAGTTTTAAACTTCATTTCATCTTCTATTCCAAGAGTTACATAAGATGCGCCCATTTCCCTTGTTGTATAGTAAGGACTGCTAAGATTAGTTTTTAATTGCTCTTTCTTTTCAAAACCCTCCGTTCGATAGTGAACAACTGCTGCAATCTTATTCCAGGAAGAAATTTTATATGTCGGATAAAAGTATAATCCGTAACTTGTTTCATACTGTTTTGATGGATCCCAGGATGGTGTAGAAGATTGAGATAGTGTCGGATCGTTCCAGTAAATAAGACTATTCATCTGCTCTACATAGAAAATGCTGGCCCTTAGTGAAAAATCACCCGATTCAAAACTGATATATGGTGATACATCATATCTGTAATCATCCTGCCACTCCCAGTCTCTTTGTTTAAAAATTGAACTATTGCTTGGATCTGCACTCCAGGCAGTTCCATTATAGCCATTCAAAGCACTGGAATAAAAACCAAGAAATAGCTGTTCATTCTTATAGTAACTTGCCGAAACTCCCGCTTCAAGATTATCGTTTATACTATAACCCGCTTTACCTGATACATTATACTTCCGGTACTCTGTATGATCCCAACTATCACCGCCGTTTATATAATTTCGAAGAGATGAGTTTGCCGGGTAAGTTGTATCATAGTTTATTGCATAAACACCATCTGAAGTCAGTTTTTTATACCACTCTTTTCTTTTATCAGCATCTAGTTTCTTTGAGACTTTATATCCGCCTGAATTCATCACTGATACAGTTAACCAATAATAAAAATCACCAAAGGTTGCGCCATTAGAAAAGTTAAGCATATAATTATCATACTGACCATATTCAGCGGCTATAGTCGTGTACATCTCTTCCGGTTTTTTTGTAACGACATTTATTGTACCGAATGTACCTCTTGATCCATACAATGTAGACGATACTCCTCTGTTAACAACAATCTTTGACGCATTCATGACCGGGATTCTTGAGATATCTCCGCCGCCACCGTCATATATCTCCTCAAATGGTAAGCCATCAACAAGGATCACTACCTTATCCTGCCTGAATCCTCTCAATGTAAAACCCATCTGTCCCTTCTGCCCCTGGTAAACATTCATACCTGGTACTGTAGACAGAGACTGATCCAGAGTCTTATCCCCTCTAGCTTTAATATCCTTATCTGTAATCTCCGTTGTAGTAGACGCGTCCTCTACGTTGGCGATTGCTCTGTCTTTTACGACAATCTCCCCCATCTCAAATGCCTTTGTGGGGTTCTTCTTTTTTTCCGCTGCTTTTGCCGCTGATTTTTCTGCTGCCGCATCCTCTTTTACAGCCTCCTGTGAATAGAGCACTGCTCCAGTGAGCATCAACGCAGAGGTAATTAATAAAACCATTAATCTCTTCACACTGTCCTCCAGATTTATGTTATTTGTCCGGCAGATGTTAATGAAAGCTGCATAAATAGAACCGGTTAGAATCTATATATTACCATCAGTTAACAGTAGCAGGTCTTTAAGTATGAATTAAATGATCATATTAAAGTGCCGGCACAGATTTTAACATGTCTTTATAGGCATGTTAAAATCTGTTTTTATAAACACAGGGGCAATAGTCAATGATTAATTGTAATATTTTGTAACAATTTTACTATTATAATATTTTCAAGTTGAAAATTATTACCAATTATCACCAAAAACAACAGAAAATATTGCAATATATCGCTCAACCTTCTTTCAAATATCGTTATAAAAGCACAGATTCAACTATACATCTTTAATATTTATTCAGTTTTAATAACTCTATACCTTCATGAAAATAAAACCATGAAGGTATAGAGTTATTTTCATGAAAGCGCATGTTTTGCATATGCTGGAAATGGGGGATAAAAAAATGAAAGAAGATCCTTTAAAAATTTCTTCAACCCTGCGATACAGTTTACTTCACAGTCCGGAACCGCTCAATGAAAAATGTTATAAAATTTTCTGGTATTGAAAATTATTCAATCATCCGGGTTTAATATAAAGTTTAATGAGATTTAATACAGTCACGGCATTAACTGCATTAAACCATGCGCCGCTCAAATCGAAGCGGCGTTTTTAATTATTACTGATACCGGATAACTTTTACCTGATTACACTTTTAATTAACTTAGCCGCAAGCTTTGTATATGGCGCATAGACTAAAGGATTATCAAAAAAGTTTACATTATAATAGACGCTTTTGTAATGAGTAAAAGTATCAAAACTCCCCTTCCCGTGATAGGACCCCATTCCGCTCGCCCCTACTCCGCCGAATGGGATGTGACCATTTGCAAAATGTTTTAACGTATCGTTTACACATCCTCCGCCGTATGATGTTTCGTTGATCACTCTCTTTATGTTTTTACTATTTGATGTAAAAAGATATAGAGCCAGCGGCTTAGGTCTTTCGTTGATAAAGTTTATAGCATCATCCAGTGATTTTATTGTTATAACAGGGAGCACAGGACCGAAAATCTCCTCCTGCATAATCGGATCACTTGGCGATATACCGTCAATAATTGTCGGAGCGATATATCTGGTTTTCCGGTCGGTCTCTCCGCCGACAACAATCCTCCCTTTATGAAGAAGCTTTTCAATTCTTGCCCAGTGCCGGTCATTAATTACACGTGCAAAATCGGGGCTTGACTTCGGATTATCACCGTAGAATTTTTTCAGCTCTCTCTTTACAGCCTCAAAGAACGGAGCTTTCGCTTTTTCACTTATCAGAAGGTAATCGGGAGCAATACAGGTCTGCCCGCAGTTGAAAAATTTTCCCCAGGCGACTCTTCTCGCTGCAATAGTAAAATCAGCATCATCCATTACAATGCACGGGCTCTTCCCTCCAAGTTCAAGTGTAAGCGGTGTGAGATGAACCGCCGCCTTCTCCATTACCATCATCCCCACCTCTGAACCGCCGGTGAAGAAGATATAATCGTACTGAAGATCGAGCATAAAATTCTTAACCTCCTCCTCCTGGAAAACGGCAACCCACTCGG
>PGXT01000271.1 GCA_002839285.1 Spirochaetae bacterium HGW-Spirochaetae-5
ATATAATTTTAGATCGAGTTCATTTTTTTAGATTTTTTATTCAGTGCATTATCAATATAAAGAATCGATTGAAAATTCAGGATTCAATTTCAGATAACGCCTTGCTTACCCGACGTCGCGCGGCCTTTTGCGCGATGTGGCGAAGCCCAAGTGAGGTACTCCGAACGCCGCGGGTAAGCTTTGTTGTGTGACGTATGTTTTTTTACAAACATTTTTAGTTACACATTTCACATCTCTTTTTGCTCTTAAATATTCTCGGTCCATAATTTGAAAAATGCGAATTGACTATATTGTTTGGATGAAAATGACTAACTATATAATTATATGGTATTTCCCTCTCGAAAGTAAATGTATGAAATGAATAACATGATCTACTGTAATTATTATTTTTAACTTCTTTAAATTCAGATATAATTTTTTGAAATAAATATGCTTTATCTTTATTAGTCAAATAACTCAATGGTAAATGAATTTTGAATAAAGTTGGTATTCCTCTTTCTAATAAAACATCTATCAGTTCATCTCTAAAGTTTGGGAGGTGAATAACTAAACCTTGTATAAATTCACTTCCAAAAATGAGATAGTGATTAGCCATCTCAATGATATGTCTATAATCAATAACAACATTGATGCAATTTTCTTCAGTTTTAGTATCCATTAACTGTAATGAATTTTCCAAATCATTTTCATTTATTTTGTGTACATCGTTTATAAATAAATCTCTAAATTTTTTTAGCAAATATAAGTGATCTCTTAGTAATAGACCTTGTTGATGAATTATTTGTGGATCATCAGGTTTCGAAGCATGGTAAACTTCGATATATTGAAATTTATCCCAGAACGAATTCATGATACTGAGAAAAATAGGTTCTTGTAATAATTCCGCTAAATTAGAAAAGTCATAAAGAATTGGTTCTGTAAAGCCAGAATCATTTAAATTACATAACGGTTCTATTCCGTAATGCCATGTACTTGGATATATCCACTTAAATATTTTCATTGATTTCTATTTTATTACTACTATAAGTTTAAACATATGTCACACAACGTCCTTGGCTAACTGACGTTAGCGAGTTTTACAACTAATTTTTTTTAAAATCTTTTTGCCAGGTACTAAAAGTATTCAGCCACATTATGTTGCTAATGTGGCGAAGCCCAAGCGAGGTACTCCGAGCGCCGCTGTTAGCCTTTGTTATGTGCAGTGCGTAGGCCATTCTTTCAGTGGAATGGACATCCGGAATGCGCGCCCCCCAAACAAAACTTCGAAAGCCGAAAAAACGTCGATCGCTTGCCAACCAGCTGTATTGCTATTAACCGAAAAGCCAAATGAATTTTGTTTTCAGCTTTTACAAATATGAATAAAAAAATCCTTTTTCATTTACAGAAAGTTTAACCCAATCTTTGCGCGCATTCCGGATGGCCATGTAACGTCGGCCGAAGCATTGCACATAACGTCTTGGCTAAACGACGTTTGCCAAGGCACTGAAAATTTTATGTTGAATTAGTTTTTAAAAATCAAGAAGTTTTTGCCACGATTAAGTGGCAAA
>PGXT01000272.1 GCA_002839285.1 Spirochaetae bacterium HGW-Spirochaetae-5
TCAGGGCGACTCGGCAAAGGAGAAAGCCAATGTTGAAACTCTGATTACCAAGGGTGTTAAGGTTATTATTATCTGTCCTCATGACGGCGCTGCCGCTGCTGCTGCTGCCGATGCTGCAAGAAAAGCCGGTGTAAAAATTATATCCTATGACCGTCTGATTCTCAATACTGATGCTGTAGATTACTATGTGACATTCGATAGTTTTAATGTCGGTGCTGCATGGGGTGATTATCTCGTTTCAAAAGCTCAGGGTAAGGGGAACCATCTATATCTTTACGCGGGAGCTCTTTCTGACAATAATGCGTTTATATTTTTTCAGGGTGCCTGGAGTGTTCTTCAGCCTAAAATTGCTGACGGAACTTTTACAATTATGAATTCTGACAAAGCTGTTGCTCTCTCTTCAAAAGCTGATTTATCCCGTAGTGAACTCTCTACAATTATCGGACAGGTTACTACAAACTGGGATTTCAATGTAGCGAAGAGTAAAGCGGAAGCAAACCTTATCTCTGCAAAGAAAGAGCAGAAGGGTGTTGTTTATATTGTTGCACCAAATGACGGTACAGCACGTGCCATTGCAGATGCGTATGGTAAAGACAAAGATGTTACAAAATATTATATAACAGGACAGGATGCCGAGAAAGCTTCTATCCAGTATATTATTGACGGCAAGCAGTCTATGACAGTTCTGAAAGATGTCCGAGTTCTTGTTGACGACGCCATAGCTGCAGCGCTTGCACTTAACAATGGTAAAACTCCCGATAAAACAAAAACATATAATAACGGGAAGATTGATGTCCCGGCAAAACCCTCTAAAGTTACAACTGTAACAAAAGAGAATGTAAAGAAAGAGATTGTCGATTCAGGATATTATCCTGCAGGCGAATTTAAGGGACTATAGGTTTTTTTAGAAATGATTTACTGCGTCTCATCCGTGCTGTTATGCGGATGAGAGCTGCATCAGCTTTTAATACTATAGCGGTTAACGATTGAATTAGGTCTTGTCATTTCGAACGTATGTGAGAAATCTTAGATTTCTCAGTCGCTATCGCTTCTTCGAAATGACAGAGTGCGTACTATTTCATTCGTTAAATGCTATAATCTGCTCAGATGGTGATGGTATTCTGCATCACCATCGTTTTATTTAAACCTGAAATTTTTTAAAGGCAGGGTTGTAATGAATACTCCTATACTCGAGATGAAATCAATTTCAAAATCATTCCCCGGGGTTCAGGCTCTGAAGAACGTAAGCTATCCATTGTGTTGTCGGTGAAAATGGAGCCGGTAAATCCACTCTGATGAAAGTTTTAAGCGGTGTTTATTCACATAGCAATTATTCGGGGGATATTCTTTTTAACGGAAAGATTCAGAAGTTCAATGGGATCTCCGATAGTGAATCGGCCGGTATTGCTATTATTTATCAGGAACTTGCACTCTTCCCGGAGCTTACAGTTTATGAAAATGTTCTTCTGGGGCATGAGATTAAAAAAGGGTTCAGTGTAAACTGGAAAGAGACTATTAAAAAATCTACAGAGATGCTGAAGAATGTAGGCCTTAATGTTAACCCTGAATTAAAGGTTAAGGATCTTGGTGTGGGCCAGCAGCAGCTTGTGGAGATAGCAAAGGCTTTATGTAAGGATATAAAACTTCTAATTCTCGATGAGCCCACTGCGGCACTGAACGAGAGTGATTGTGAAAATCTTTATCAGCTGATCTACGATCTGAAAAAGAGAGGCGTCACCTGCGTACTGGTTTCGCACCGGCTGAAAGAGGTTATAAATATTGCAGATACAGTTACCGTTCTCCGTGATGGAGAAACAATATGCACACTAAGCTCAGCAAAAGGTGAGGTTAGTGAAAGCATACTGATTAAGAACATGGTAGGGCGGGAGATTAACAATATATATCCTGAACGGAATCATACCCGTTCCGATGAAGTTGTCATGGAAGTTAAAAACTGGAGCGCCTATGATCCCGGGCTCGGCAGACCGGTGCTTAAAGATGTAAACTTTAAACTGCGGAAGGGTGAGATCATAGGATTTGCCGGCCTTATCGGTTCCGGACGGACTGAGCTTGCTCACAGTATATTCGGGAATCCCGATGGTTATGAGATAACCGGTGAACTGATTCTGAATAATAGTGAATGTAATTTCAAATCGCCCAGGGACGCAATTGACTGCGGTATTGCATATGCCTCTGAAGACCGTAAGGGTAACGGGCTTATACTTATTCAGGATGTAAAGAAAAATATAACTCTTGCAAAGCTGAAAAAGATTTCAGAGAGAGGGGTTATTAACGACAGCGAGGAGATTAAATATGCCAGTGAATATAGAACGGCACTGAATATTAAAACACCTGGACTTGACCAGATGGTTGTAAATCTCAGCGGCGGTACTCAACAGAAGGTCTCTATCGCTAAATGGCTCTTTGCCGAGCCGAAGGTCCTGATACTTGATGAGCCCACGCGCGGGATCGATGTGGGCGCGAAGTTTGAAATATATACCATAATGAACAGGCTTGTTGAACAGGGTATGAGCATAATAATGATATCCTCCGAGCTGCCGGAGATTCTTGGGATGAGCGACCGTATCTATGTTGTTTCATCAGGGAGAATAAGCGGTGAGCTGTCGAGGGAAGAGGCAAATCAGGAACAGATAATGCTGCTTGCAACTGA
>PGXT01000273.1 GCA_002839285.1 Spirochaetae bacterium HGW-Spirochaetae-5
AGGGTTTGAATTACTATTTTTCACCATGATAAAGAACTTTTAGTTTTTGATTGGGAGGTGGTTGTTTGTGCGCCCCTCCCTTTTGCTTGTTAAATATACTCATAATAAACTGAAATACAATCAATAAAGTCCATTATTTCTTTCAATCCTGCTTTATTTTTTCTAGTTTCGAGCCAATGGTTCTTTTTCAATATCGGCACTAATTTTTCAAAAACATTTGCGGAGCTCTTGGGCTTATCCAATAACTCCCGCATCAATCCATCTTGCTGGCACAAGGTTTTAAAACCCTTGATAAGGCTCAGTGTTTTTTTAGTTGCAACGAACAATGAGTGCCTTATGGACAAAACGATCTGTTGGTTGATCAATATCAACAATAGCTTGGCGTACAAGATGGTCATATAGCGGTGGTATTTCATTTTTTGAAGCGATGCCAACTTGAAATCCGATTTCCATGTTTTGAACGTTAGTTCTATTTGCCACCTGAGTTTGTACAACAGGTATATTTGTTCCATATCAATATCTTCGGGGGCAATGTTGGTGACAAACAAGTTAAAGCGGTATCGATCTTTTATGTCCTGGCTTGTTTGGTGACCATTGGCCTTGTTGTATTTGTTCAGCTTGGCCACCCGCTTTGAGTACACTTCATCGGGCACAATCTGTACCATTAACCGGGACCTGAGCTTCTTGTCGTTGCCGATATAAACCTGCAATTCCTTTTTGTCAACTTTTTGTTGGGACATCTCTTGATAAAGTTTACCAAACGACACTTCTATCAGTTCTTCATTTTTGTCTTGCGCATATACCTTGGTCTTTGCATTTAGCCTACTGATAAAAAAGGCTTCTCTGCTTTCTATGCCGATAAGGTTTTTCTTGGAATAATAGCCCAGGTCGCGTATCACCAAGTCCCCTTTGCAAATGCAATCCATTGCCTTTCCTGCGAACACCGAGTCCGATGATGTTGCGCTATCAATGTCCAAGGATAGTACCCCGCCGCTCTTTAGGTCGAACTCGTATTGGATCGAGACACCGGAAGCAGAAGATGGTTTGCCATTAAAACCCGACAATATTTCTTTAAATTCCTTGGGCACATCAAATTTTGTTGAATCAGCTACCCGTATATGATTGAACTTTTTCAAGAACTGCTGGTTCCAAAATACCGCTGTTACCTGTTGCCCCAAAAAAGACAGGAGCAAAGAGCGTATAAACGACATTGATGCTTCCCCAAACCTCTCGTCAAGGCTTTGTTTGTTTAATGTTATCCCGTACTTGAACCCGATCTCGTTACATGCCTGCA
The DNA here is from genome assembly GCA_002839285.1 of Spirochaetae bacterium HGW-Spirochaetae-5. Classification (GTDB taxonomy): domain Bacteria; phylum Spirochaetota; class UBA4802; order UBA4802; family UBA5550; genus WRGT01. Next base: position 1,295 of record PGXT01000273.1, read on the forward strand.
AAAGGCTTATATTGATTGGCGATGAGGCACATAAAAACAATATGTCCAAAATAATCAACGGGGTGATTTTGGACATTCGTTTAACAAGCCCGGCATCCCTGGCTTTGTCATTTATAAAACCATGATCAAAAAGACCATTTAACTGTTCGATACACTTTTCTTGTATTGAAGATGGAACACCTCCTTATATAATACAAAAACAAAGGGTTTTTCATACTTTTGGTCCTTAGCCTGACGGCTATGGA
>PGXT01000274.1 GCA_002839285.1 Spirochaetae bacterium HGW-Spirochaetae-5
TAATATTGAAATCATTTTATTTTTATATATACTTATAATATGTCTATCATTATTAAGTAGTTATAAAGAAAGCAAGTTCTCATAGACTGGCGGTAAAATTGCTCTTCGCAGCAACCAGGCGCTGAGGAGATATATTACCACCGTTTTTTTAAGCCGTTATAAAATAAAGACTTACAAAAAGGAATCTATGTTTAAAACAGATAATCAGAATATGAAAAACATCTTATACTGGATAGTTAAAATATTTATACCGAACCTTATCCTTGCTGTATTTATTTTCGGACTTCTGGCTTACACTGAAAATATTAAGAATTCCACTTATTATCTGCTTCTCGGAGGGATGCTGATCTATTTTTTTTCACGCCTGTATTTTTATTACTATAAATTAGGTTTTTTCCTCTGGACCAATTTAAAAAATTTACAACAGATCGTTGCTGAATTCAAAAAAGGAAAATTTATTCTGAATGAATCAGAAATAAGTGTTAGAGATAACGTATCACAGGTATTAAAAGAGCTGCTCACTGTGGGGAAACAGTTTGAATCAATTGTTTCGTCCCAGAGTGATGAACTTAAAAAATTTCATGAAATTTACAGTCATATAATATGCTCGATTAATTCACATTTCATTGTAATTGATAAAAATGAAAAGATCCTCTATGTGAATGAAAGCTTCTGTAAAAAATTCAGTATCGAAGGGGATAAAGTTATAGGGAAGGGGCTCAGCAGTGTTTTTTACTTTGTAAACACACGGCTTAAAATGGGGATAAGTCAGGTGATAAAAAACGGCGAGAATGACTCTTCGGTACTGAAAAATGTTCATTTAATGTCAGTTAACAGAAAATCAATTATCTCCGATCTTAAAATTTCAAGCATGAATTTGAAAGGTGAAGAACAGATTGTAATAATAATCGATGATATCACGGACCGGTTCAGTAAGGATTATCATGCGTCAATTTTAAGTCACCTATCCGAAACAATGGGTGTTGAAAACGAAACTGAAACCACTTTTTATAATATACTTACCGGCGTAACCTCCGGTTCGGGACTCGGGTTTAACAGGGCAATGCTCTTTATGGTTGAAAACGATGCGCTGCAGGGGAAGATGGCAGTTGGCCCCGATTCCTTTGAAGAAGCCATTGAAATATGGAACTCGCTCTCCTCGGCCGATATCGATGTTACAGTACAGTATCCCATCGAGATTAAACGTGGCAGCCTTCTGAAAAAAGTTCAGTCATACAGGGTGAGCCTGTCAGATGATAATATATTTACCCAGGCTATCAAAAACATGGAAAGAATCCATATCCGCAACTCAGGTTCGGACACAAGGGTAAGCGAGGATATCAGAAATTTTATGGAAGTTGATGAATTTCTGATTATGCCCATGATATCATTTCAGAAAACAATCGGTATAATCGTTGCTGACAATAAATACAACATGACAGGAATATCAGTTCAGAGCATTGACCTTCTCTCGATCTTCTGCTTCCAGTCGGCATTTCTTATCGAGAGTTATCTTAATCTCATCGAAGTAAAAAAAGA
>PGXT01000097.1:0-7034 GCA_002839285.1 Spirochaetae bacterium HGW-Spirochaetae-5
AGTCGCCGCCGTTGCGGCGAAGGTAATCTGACGCGCTCCCATTCTTGATGCTGTTACACGATCCTTCCCGAGCCCCATATAACGGCTTATATTCTCCATAACCATAATGGCATCATCAACAACAATACCTATGGCAAGAGTCAGAGCCAGGAGAGTAAAAGTATTAAGTGTAAACCCGAAAAAATAGAGAAATATAAATGTCCCCATAAGCGATGTGGGTATTGCAAGAATTATATTGATAGTTGAAGTCCATGAACCGAGAAAAAGAAAACAGACCAGACCGGTAAGTATCGTTGATAAAAATATTGTAAATATAAGTTCATCTATGGATTCTTCTATATATCTGGTCCAGTTGTGTGACACCTGAATGTTATACCCTTCAGGCAGAGTATTACGTATCTCCTCCGAACGCTTTACTGCACTATTAGCCACTTCAACAGCATTAGCCCCTCTCTGTTTGAAAATCGCAACACCCAGACTCTGCTTACCGTTAAATCTGGCGAATCGTTTAGTATCCGCAAGACCGTCTTCTACACGGCAAACATCCTTCAGCCGGATACGATTGTAAACCGGACTCCCGCCTCGAAGCGTGATAGGGATATTTTTAACAGATTCAACAGTCTGCGCCTCACCGAGAGAACGGAGGACAAGTTCCTGTTTTGGAGTTTCCAGATTTCCGCCGGGAATTTCAACATGTTCACGGCCTATGGCATTAATTATATCATCTACGGTAAGCTCATAACTTCTGAGTTTTGCACCATCTACCAGTATCCGGATGTTTCTATCAATATATCCGAATAGACGTACCTCCCCGACCCCGGCAATTGCCTGAAAACGGTCCCGGATATTATGCCGGGCATAGATCATCTGATCTCTCAGGGGCGAATCAGAAGTAAGCGCAAAAATAACAAGCGGCCTGTCTTCGGGATTACGCTTTGATATTACGGGAAAATCGACTCCGGCAGGGAGCAGCCGCTGAGCTCTTGATAGTTTAGACTGTATCTCCTGTACTGCAACGTCAACATTACGGTTTAATTCAAGTTCAACAGTTACCCGTGCGGATCCCATTCTGGCAACTGAACTGATTTCGGTTACTCCCTCGACGCTGACGACAGCATCTTCAATTATATCTATTATATCGGTTTCAACAATCTCCGGGGAAGCCCCTTCGTAGTCAACATCGATGGTTACCATGGGTAAATCAATATCGGGCATTTGAGAAACACCCATGCGGTTATAGGATATAGATCCGAAAAAAAGAAGTCCGAACATCAGCATCCATGCAAATACAGGATTTTTAATCGATATGTCCGATAGTGTCATATACTTCCCCTTGAATCTTTAATAATAATCATTATACAATCTGTATTTATTCCTTAATTTTTCTAAAGTAAAAAAAGCTTCTTTATCCCCGCAGCCGAAGTCGGCGGGGATAAAAATTCCTGTTTTTTAAACTAAAAATTATATTCAGGAATAATTGCTATTATACAATACGGTTATACAGCATACTATATCAGTCTTTCTTTTCTATTTTAAGTACAGCAGATTTATTCCCCTCGAACTCTCCCGATGCCACGCCAAGACGGAGTCTGTTTATAATATGCTGTAGTCTCTTCCTTTCAAAATCGTCATTAGCCCCCTGAAGTTCCTTCAAAGATGTTAATACATCGAGAATGCTCGTAAGATTAAGTCTATATTCACGCAGTACTGCATTATAATTTCGCTCAGCCATCGCTGCCGCAGTCCTGTAGGCCTCTACTTCTTTTGACGAACTATCCCAGGTGACATAGGCATCGGTGACCTCCTCTATTGAAAAACGCTTAACCGATGAAAGTCTAAGCCCGGCCTGACGGAGCAGCGACTCATTCTCTTTTACACGCGCTCTTGTTATACCTCCGCTGAAAATAGGGAGTTCAACACCAAGATATGCACTGTAATCTCCTGCTGATTTCTCACGGCTGTAGAGATTATATGAACCTTCAATGTATGCGGAGGGCAGATGTCCCCCCTTTGCTTCCAGGAGACTCTGCTCTGCCATGAAAACTTCATATTCTGCGGCACGTATATCAGGTCTTGCACTGATATTTTTTTTTGCAGTTTCAAGATCGTATTCGGGATCACTTAATCCTGAATTATCTTTGAGAATTGTATCCTGATGAATACCAGCAAGAGTCTGCAGAACAAGCCTTGACCGATGAAGTTCATTTTTAAGAGAGAGTATCTCGGCCTCCAGTCTCTGTATCTGCCCTTCGGCAAGGAGAACATCACTCCCTCTGGTTTTCCCCACAGAGACTCTGCGGCGCAATTCGGCTGCGATATTTCTGTAATATTTCAGAACCTGTTCACGGTTTTTAACACTTCCTTCAAGCTGAAGCACTGAATACAAGCCTCTTGCAGATTCCAATAAAAGCTGACCGGAATGATACAGCAGCAGACATCTCCTCATCTTCATTTCATAATCTGAAGATTTATATCCGGCATATTCGGAAAGCCCGGTAAAGATATTCTGCCTGGCATGAAGAGTTATCCCTGTATTTTGTAAATTTTTGTCATTATCAGGAAAGGCCTTTACACCTTTGACAGAGATGCGGGGGAGAAAAGCTCCGATTGCCTGATCCCTCTTTGCAATTGTCTGGATGGATTTCTCACCTTCAATTGCAATGTCCTCATTTTTCTTCAGAGCCAGAATAAACAGGTCGTAAAGATACAGTTCATTTTTAGATTCTGAAATAATGATATCGGATTCGGTGACACCGTTTAGCTCTAAAATCAGCTGCTTTCTGTCCCCTTCTGGAGATGCCGCGGCAATTACTGTTAGTATCAGAATAAAAAGAATAATATATATTCGCATTTACGGTTTCCCTGCTTAATTTTTTACACATAACAAATCAGTAATACATAATCGAGCTGAAATTGTAAATTAATATTTCAAAATTTACGGAAGCAAAATACAGGCAGCAAATTATTTTCGGAAGTGCGTATGCTCCGCATACGCTGGGAGTGGGGGATTACGGGGGCGCAGTCCCCGTAATCCCCCATTTCAGGCGCAGCGCGAAGCGCTGTGCCCCCAAAAATAAACCGCTACCAAAATATTTTTGAAGTTGTGTATGCTTCGCATACGCAGAAAAAAAGGGGGGACTGGATATATTTTTCTATTATATAAAAAAGATAAATACACCATAATTGATTTTGAAAATTAGAGACAGCGATAATGCATTATTCAAAATCATCATCAGTGAACATCAAAAAGGCTCTGGAACTCCTCACAGCCCAGCATATTCCTTAACCAGAGCACCATATCAGGAGAATTATAAAAAGGCTGATCTCTGAAATGATCCAGAAATGGTCCGTAATAATTACGGTCAAACTCTTCAAATTTTAAATTTACAGCATCACGGACTTTCATATTATCCGGTTTATAGTAACGTGTATTTACAGGATCGAGCATACCCATATCAAAAAAAGCTTTTGTCTTATAAGAGCATCTGCATTTATTTTCAGGATTAACATGACCGCATGCACCATTCATGTGCGAGTAGACTTTTTCACGCGACCGTGAAAGAATTTTTCTGAAGTTGTCACGTGAGACCTCCATGAGTTCAGAACCAACAACATCAGTTACGCCAAAAACCGCACCAAGAATAAAGACAAGTCTCTCCCGGCGGTTAAGACACATGACCATCCCCATCATACAGCCTGTCTTAAGCTCCTCTGCCAATATTTCAGAATCGGGGTGAGAAAATGATCTGTTGTCAGGGAGTTTTTCAATAAGCGGGACATACTTGTCGAAATCGTTAATCCGTATTTCAAACTTTTTCTTTTTCATATTAAGAATATGATTAACCGCAATCCGATAAAGCCATGTTCTGAACATCGCTTTACGGGAATCATAAGATGACAAACCGGTAATCATCTTAACCAGAATCTCCTGAGTAACATCACTGGCATCGTCATGATCCATTACCATTTTAAATACTATATTATAGATCCAGGCCTGATGGCGCAGTATCAGCTTCTCCAGAGATGAACGGTTACCCTGAACAGACTCTTCAATAAGAGTAAGTTCATCTTCATCAGATATTTTTTCCGCAAACGGGTTATTCATTTTTATTCCTTTTTATACACACTAACTTATACAATTTATAAATGGATTTGTGACATTTTTTTATTATTTTTTAATTTTTAATTTATCACCGGAAAAAGCTGCCCTGCATAGACTTTCATCAATACTTTTTACACTCACCCCCGGCTACTGCCGCGCCTACTTCGGCAGGCTCCGCACATCGCCTCTCTTTGATAAAAAAAAGAGGGGCTTCGTAAAACAAAATATTCCTTTAAAAAACACGATAAATTTCCTGTCTCAAACTCCCCTCTCTTTCTTTCCAAAGAGAGGGGCCGGGGGTGAGTTCGGAAAGTTTGAGATTTTATAACTGCCGGCTCAACAAAAAAAACAGAAACTCTGTCACACCTGAATGTTTCACTTGTATAAGCATATATGACAGGCAGGCTTTGCCAAATGCCACAGCCCCTGCATTCTAAATTTTAACGAAAGGATAAAAATATGGGCGATCTTAAACTACAGGTAAAAAGTTCATTCAGAACAGAGATGTTCGCAGCCGGGTTATACTCAGCACTTGCTGATCAATGCCGCAGAGAAAATCCCGAACTTGGCGCAAGACTTAAAAAAATATCCGGAGAAGAACAGATGCATGGTAAACTCTTCCGGCAATACTACTTCAATGCATACAAAGACGAGCCTGGCAGCGAAAAATTGTGGATAATAATTGGAAAATCCGCAGGACGACTGATCCGGTTCATACCCTTAAGAAAAAAACTTAAATCACTCAGTGATAAGGAAGCCGCAGCAGTTCTAAAGATTGAAGCAAAACTCAAATGTGACGATGATCCGTCATATCAGAAAATTTTAAAACGAATACTCCCCGATGAAGTTTCACACGCCGCTATGTTTGGCGAGATTTTCAATTAACAATTAATACTTATATTATAACCGGAGAATAAAAATGAAAACACTTTTAATTGCATTAACCGCGTCGTACCTCGTCACATGGTGTTCCGGAATTATTATTGCGAGGCAGAAATCGATCACGCGGAGAACAGCAAAACTTATACATCTTGGTCTGAGTCTCGTAACATGCACACTACTGGGGATATATTTTCACCTGTCGATATTCGGATAGCGGATTAATTTTAAATAAATATGATAAACCGGATTGAAATTCAGGATTTTACGCCGGTTTATCATCTCTCCGCTTTCTCTGCTCTTCGGACGAACGGAAAATATTCTATTAAAGCATAAGTCTCATTTTCCCCAGTATCTTCCGGTTGAAAAGAGTCCCCTCAAGTAGACCGCGGTAGAGATAAACAGACCGTTCCGCGGCATTATCATCCTTTCCGCTGTTAAGTTCATAGCCTTCGGTAATAGTATGAATTACCCTCTGTATTGAAAAGCTTATGAGCCCCTTGCTCTTTTTCATTGATTCGATATATTTATCCGACTCCGATAACTTCTTTAAAATAAACGACATTCTCCCCGGATCACTTTTATCTCTGCCCGATTCGATCATCTCCGAAAGATCCGACGCATAGGATGAAGCTTTTTCAAGAACAGGAATAAGACCTTCAATTTCCGAAAGCATATCATCAATTCTCTTTTTCAGTCGGTCTAATCTTCCTGAATCAGTTTCATCTTTAAACCGGTTATACAGCTCATCAATTTTACTCCGGAGGTCAACAGGCGGATAATCAAAAGAGACTTTGTCGCTTGGAATATTTTTCACGCCATTTATAAACACACCGTTATATGTAGCGTTAATCAGACTGCTGTCATTTCTCTTTTCGAACCAGTTCTGAAAAATCATCATCTTCTGATTAGTCAGGACACGCATCCCCCGCACACCATTCAGATAAACCGGCGGGAGAGATGCCAGCTGTCTCCGGTTGTACATCTGCGCGTTATTAAATCTATATGTCCTGTTGTGAATCTGTTCATCCAGATAAGATCCCTTCGCGTGTGCAAGCCCAGATGTAAATGAAAGATCCTGCCCCACCATATAAACAGGAGATGCCCCGATCCTCCTTGCAAAATCGTACGCATTTGTGGAGACCGATCCGCCGTGAGTAAGCTCACCTTTCTCTCCGCAGATATCGTCGATCCACTTCATCATGTCAAAGGCAATCCCTGTAACAGAGACTCTCCCTTTAAAATATCTGAATATGGAGGGGTGAACAGTGGGATCTGAAACAAGAATAGTATCGGTTTTACCTATACCTTCGTAATATCTTGCGTTGATAAGCTGCGGATCCACAGAGAGACAGAAATGAGGAGTGATGCCGTTGTCAATAAGCAGCTTGTACGATGTATCCACAGCGATAACAACAGCTTTGCCGATATTATTTCTGATAAAATCCAGGCTGTATGTCAAAGAGGGGCCCGCCGCGACAACAATTGCAGGGATCCCTTTAAACATATCAAAAAACTGATTAACACCGCATGACCGTGATATAACACCGATGTTACGCGATGTATTCGAACCCCATGTTTTTTCGAACCGTGCTAATGTGGCGATATTTACATCTTTAGTTGATATATATGATTTAATTATTGAAACTGTATTCTGGTAGTAATCGGGATACAACTGTGCGGAACCCCGGTGAGTTACGAAAATAACATTACGTGAGGATTTCCCTCTGAAAATATCCGACAGCAGCGTTTCCGACGGATCTGCAAGCATGTAGAAATTATCATGTTTAAAAATATCAGCAAGATCACGGGACTCAAAAGCGCACTTCAGGAGAGATTCATCTTTTTCTATTGCTATTACATTAACGATTGATGAAATCTTATTCAATAAAAGTCCGCAGTGATATCCGAATCCGAAACCGAGTATTATAATCAGATCTTTATCTGCAGTATCAATCTCCGAGATAAACCGTTCAGCTTCGCGGAGCGGATCGATTTTACTGTGAACAAAGAGTTTTCTCCCTTCACCGGCATTTACACATGGGACAGGGTT
>PGXT01000097.1:7104-22082 GCA_002839285.1 Spirochaetae bacterium HGW-Spirochaetae-5
GGCTTAAGACCGCTGCCAGGTGCCGGTTTCTGCCCGTAGACTCTCCCCGAGCCTTTAATATAATACTTTACACCATATTTTTCACCCAGGACTCTAAGTACCGCCGCAGCCTCTGCAGTATTCATTCCGCGAAGATCGGGAACTGTCTGATACTCAAAATTAACTCTCTCCTGCGACTTCTTCATCACCAGAGAAGAGGCATCTTTACCGCCGATCCCGAAGTATGGAAGAACACGGTCGGTTATCCTCATAAATACAGGAGCAGCCGAAGCGCCCCCTGTAAAACGGTCATCGGGATCATCAAGGATTACAAGCATGGAAATTTTAGGATTCAGATACGGAGCTATCCCGACGAATGTTGAAACATTTCTATCGGAGTACCCCCCTTCAGCTTTGCTGAATTTCTGAGAAGTCCCCGTTTTACCTGCAATCTGATAAAAAACTGAATCAGCACGTTTACCTGTTCCGGAAGATACAGCATCTCTCATCATCTTCATAAGAAGTGAAGCATCCTCCTGTTTAACTATACGCCCTTTTGTCCGCGGATAGAAATTCTTCACAAGGGTTCCATCAGGTTTTTCAATTTTTTCAACCAGAGTAGGAGTTACATAAACCCCGCCATTTGCAATGGCGTTAAACGCCGCTGCAAGCTGAATGGATGTAACTGAAATTTCATGGCCGATAGACATGGAATATTTGGAAAGACCGGACCACTGATCCACGGGACGCAATATGCCAATCGCCTCTCCCGGTATTTCAAGTCCGGTTGGAGCGCCAAGCCCGAATCTTCTGAAAGTATTATACATATCTTTTTTTTCAAGATTTTTTACCGACTGAATCATTCCAGCATTACATGATTCGGCCAGCACTCTATCAATGCTTAATTTCCCGTGTTTATGAAGACAGTTAATCCTCACATCATTTATATCGACATACCCTTCACATATATAATCCTTCTTTAATGCATCGGGTCTGTTTTCAAGAAGAGAAGCAAGAGCTATAACTTTAAGAGTAGATCCCGGTTCAAATGAATCGATAATCCCGAAATTTGCCCTGGTTGCAGAATTATAACTTCCGAAGGCATTCAGATCAAATGACGGAGCTTTAGCCATGGCAAGTACGCGCCCTGTTTCCACTTCAAGTATCACCACAGCTCCCTGGGAAGCCCGATGCTGCTGCATGGCTCTGCCGAGCTCCTCTTCAGCTACATGCTGAATGTACCGGTCTATTGTAAGAGTAAGGTTTTTCTTCTGGTATATCTCCCGCGAAATCTCATCTTTACCGATCTCATCCCGGCCTGAAAGAATACTATTAAATCTGTATTCCACACCATCAAGTCCCCGGTTATCAAGACCGACAAAACCTAAAACATTCGCAGCCAGACTGTTATATGGGTAGACCCGCTTAAATTCTTTAGTAAAGCGGACACCCTTAATACCAAGAGCTTTTATTTTTGCGGAGAGATGGTCGTCACATCTTCTTATAAGCCATAAAAATTTTTTGTCGCTTGAAAACCGGCTTAACAGATCTGCCGGAGGGGTATTAAGAACACCAGAAAGTGCGGCGGCGGCAGATGCGGGATTAATCAGTTCCTGCGGATTAATGTAAACCGAATCGAGTTCAATACTTAAAGCAAGAAGATACCCCTCCCTGTCAAAGATATAACCTCTGCCGTTTTCAATGGGCTCTTTTTTAGGGAGGATAATTTTTTCTGAAAAATGAAGATCAAAGAGTTTTAAAACAAAGAAGAACATGACCACGGCCAGTATAAAACCGCTGATCAGGACTCTTCTTCTAAATACAGATTTATCCATTACATTCTATCTCTAGTATAACCGGCTATAGAATTTCAGATAATCACAATCCACAATTATCTGATCAGTCCGAGCCTGTTGAACTTGCCGCTGAATATCTGATCAGTATTCCAGTAGAGAATGAAAGCTCTCCCTTTAATTGCAGTTATATCGAGATAACCGAAATATCTTCCGTCAGAGGAGTTGACTCTGTTATCGCCAAGAACAACAATTTTCCCGGGAGGAACAACCCCTTCGATATTGTTGAATTTATTGATATTGAAATGATCATAATCTGTGGGCTTACCGAGAGTATAGGGCTCATCCTGCCTTACTCCGTTAATATATACAAAATTATCTTTTACATGAAACTCATCACCAGGCAGCGCGATGCATCTCTTTATGTAATCCTTATGTTTTTCACTTTCGATAGGGGGTGTGAATATTACTATATCACCGCGCTTAAGCCCTCTAACTGCAAGAGCATCGAGATGAACAGGTCCGGACATACCCATCATTTGCGGAATAATAGGGCCGTATGTAATCTTCTCAACAAAAAGATGGTCGCCGATCTGAAGAGTCTCTTCCATTGAACCGGTGGGGATATAATAAGCCTGTATTACATACTGAATTATATGAACAGCCAGAACAAGAGCAACGACAACAGCATCGGCAAACTCCCAGATCTTCTTGTATAAAAGAGTCCGCTTCGGAGCCATATCCTGAAAAAGCTCCTGGATAAAATTACGCTGCTCATCGTTTAGAAGAACTCTGGGGAAAGATGTAACGCCATGTTTTTCTCTGATAAGCAGATTACCAAGAGGATTTATCTCAAGATAAGTAATCTCATCTGCAGGTATTTTAAAAGTCTTATCTGCAGTTTTTATCTCAATAAAATTATTAGTAAGCTTAATAGAACCGTTTTTATATTTAAAATATTTAACAATATGATTTATAAATCTTATCATATAAAAAACAGTTGCCATACTCCCTGCAAAATATATATATAAACATGGAGTTTTTACAAAAGGAATTGCTACTGCGAGAAAAAGTGTGGAATAGGCAAAAAGGAATAAATAAAGGCTTCGTTTGAGAAAAAATCTGACAGCTTCTTTTCCCTTTATTATTTCAAATTCGACATCAAATTCTTTTGATTTATCAAATCTTAAAAACTGAATCATTAAATTCTCCTTGGGATTAAAAAAAAATGAAAAATTATGGTTTTATGGGGTAAAATGCACAACAAAACGGAAATTAACAACAAAATTTATTGCATATTTAACCACATACATATAAAATAGTATATAATAGGTGTCTACAACTTTTTATGAAAACAATTGATGATATATTAAAAAGAATCCAGCCGGAAAAGCAGAAAGAGCTGGCACAAATACTCAATATCAAGACCTCCTCTGAAGCAAAAATCAGAGAGGCAATGCTCAATTTCTTTACACTCTACAGAATTATCTCCTCTTTCAGCAGAGAAGAGATCAGTATATTCAAGGTGCTGTATTCAGGAAACGACGGGATCAGTTTCGGTGATATCCAGAAGATGCTGGGCCTTGATATAGCTGTGATCGAAAAGGCTGTTTCGAACATAAGTGAATTTATGCTTGCCTATGTTATCAAAAACAGACAGATGCTAAACAAAAAAATGGACAGGATTCACTGCATACAGGAGGTATCGGAGATTTTCAGCATTAAGGAGAGCACCGAAGTTACGGAATATTTAAACAGAGCGGCCGAAATATTAATATCAAAGAATGAAACGGTCCCGGAAGCAGGCCTGAAAGATGAAAAATCTCTGGAGATTGTTACTGCAATAATCGAGAAAGGGTGCATAATCCAGTCAGAAAATCTGATTGAGCTGTTCCCGTCTAAAGACCATGAAAAGAAAATAAACGAGATGATCGAGAAAGGTTATCTGAAAATATTCAATATAATAAATGAAAAACCATATGTTTATCTTGGATTGAGCGAAAGCATCCTTTTACAGGGCGCTGCATCTTATAAGAAGAAGAATCTGTCAGGATCAGTAAATGTCTGCAATAATTTCAAAGCGGCGACAAATATTCTTAAGGCATATGATATCATCTCTTCATCGGGTCTCTTTTTAACCAAGCAGAGCAAGTTCAGAAAGATTGATTTAAAGAAGATATCTGAAACCATGCTGGAAGTCTCACTTCCCGACGGGAAAACTCCCATTGATGAAGAGAGAGCTTTTACCGCAATGCAGATGCTCAACCTCCTCAAATGCCTGAGGCTCGACAGGGATATAGGAATAATCAGCATTAAGAACATATCTGAAAAGATTGAAGACCCCGTACTGATTATTAAAAGCGTCCTTTCTAAAATTCACGACGGTATAAAACCGGGTGAAGAGTTCATGGGGGAGATTCCCATACCTCACTATTCAGGAATAAAAAGTATTCTTTCTATTTTACCCGGTGTAAAACAGATCGATTACGATTATCTTAAACTGATTTTCATAACACAATGTACAGCCTCGCACTTCAAAAAACTGGAAAGCGATTTTGAAAACTTTATAGCAGGTTCTGAAGAACTTTTTGAACAGTCTCTGAACTTTCTGACAATCTGCGGTATATGTGATACTGTAAACGGAAAGATTACCCTCTCTGAATCGGGAAAGAAGATAAACGCGCTTCTGCAGAATAAGAAACACCATAAAGAGATAGAGATAAAAAAATGTATTTATATCAGCCCTGACTTTACGCTGATGATTCCTCACATGGATATAGATCCGGTTTCTCTCTATACTATAATGGCTTTTACAGAGATTCTGAAAGAAGATGTTGTTATAGAAGCGGCGATAACGAAGATTTCAATAATCAACGCCAGAAAACGGGGAATGAATATAGATAAATTTATTCAGACTCTTAAAAAATACGCAAAGAATGAAATTCCGCAGAACCTTGAATTTCTGCTCGATGACTGGACTAAGCAGACCATCAGCATTAACATATCCAGGCCGATTCTGCTCCACACAAGTCACGGAAGCTTTATAGATGAAATATTATACAGTTCATCGTCAAAAACCATCATGACCAGAATCTCAGAGAATTACGCAATTCTCGACAAGGATTCAATTGATGTTGTGGTTAAGTTTTCAAAAAAATTCGACGCGGTAATTACTATTTTCGAAGAGAACGACTAATCTGTTGTTACTCTTATTTTTAAAGGGAAATTCCAGTTCATAAATTCCTGGAGAGCCTTAATGGTTTTATCCTGTACAAAATAGAGTTTCCCGTTGAGTTTCACGAGTCCGCCTTTGTAATAGGTATGCTTCATCTGATGATCTATCCATCCGATCGGTTCAACTTTTTTCCAGTTCTCAACCTGCTTCAAAACAGGGAGTTTTCGGAGGTAAAGTTCTTTAATGACTCCATCTTTTACTGAATCTACTAATATTTTTTCCCATTCCATCAAAAAACTCACTTACAATTATTATTTAAATTATTTTGCTGCATTTCCGCTATTTGAGCATTCATTCATAAGAGTATCAATTTTACTCTCAAGAATTCTTTTCTCGCCTTTCAGCCTTTCAAGTTCGGTATGAAGGTCCATTGCCTCTGCCCTGCTTAACTCTTCGACATTATCTTTTGCATTAATAATTTTTTTTGTTTCAATCAGTTCACGGGAGGAATACTCTATAAGTGATTCCTGCGCTTCAATTATCCTGTTGGCATTGATAAGTTCCGCTCTGCGAAGCTCATTGAGCATCTCTTCAGCTTTTACCCGGTCTTTAAGCGCGATAAATTCAGTATTTCTATAAAGAGCAATATTTCTGATAGATTCATTAAGACTAAGATGTTCTTCCATAAGTCTTTTTTCGAAATCGAGTATCTTAATAAAAATCTCTTTTTCAGTACCTTCGTCATACATATCTTTTCTTTTAATATTAAGCATACATTCGAGAACATCTATTCTGGATTCGGATTCATCAGAAATAAACTTCATCAAATGTCTATACTTTTCCACAAGGAGTGTTTTTTCCAGGAGAAGCAGAAAACTTCTTTCATCTACAGGCTTTATTATAAATTCGAGATTAAGAAGATGAACCGCGTTGAAGAATACACCCTCAATATCTTTATTTTCAGTTATAATCAGTTTAATGGTGTTCTGTACAGATTTAATTTCCGAAAGAAATTTAATCAGATACTCAGGTTTCTTCTTTATAAGATCAAATATGAGGACATAATTTCCTGTTTTACCTTCACAGATTTTTTCAACATCTCCAAAATCATAAACCGTTACAGATACGCCCATCTGCGATACTCTTGCAGCGAGGCTTTCACCATCTTTGTTATCTGTAAAATATAATATCTCAATTTTATTCATATATCCAAACCTTTATAGTTCCCTGATATTTTTATATATTTCCTTTAATTACAACTCTTTTTTTAAAAAGAGGAATCAAAGGCAGCAAATTATTTTTGGGGGTGCGTATGCTCCGCATACGCTGGAAATGGGGGATTACGGGGGCAGCGCCCCCGTAATCCCCCATTTCAGGCACAGCGCGAAGCGCTGTGCCCCAAAAAATAAATCGCTACCGGAATCAAAGAGGGCGATTTATTCATACAAAATAAATCTGTTAACAAACCGATTACTATAGCGGTTAACGAAGAAATTAGTACTCTTAGCCCTTCGACTCCGTTCATTTCGACAAGCTCAATACAGGCAGAGATCGTAATTTAACGCTGGCTGAGCGGAGTCGAAGCCTGAAGTCTGTATAATTTCAATCGTAAAATGCTATAGTTTAATTTGTTTATAAATTACTCCCTGTTTTTCAGAAAATGTAAAAAAGAATAATCTGATTTGCAATTATCATATTTTAATCCGAATATTTCATTAAAAAAAGTGAAATTTTACCTGACATAATTAAACAGATACTCGAATGTGTCAATTTATTACGGTAAAAAAAAGTTGTCATAATCTGTCTGTGTTAAGACTTGTCCCGAAAATGATAAATACTAAAAGAGGGACAGTTTTGAAATACTTTAGTTTTGCCTTTGTTACAATCTTAACCATAATTCTTCTGCTCGGCTACAATAAACGGTTATTCTCCAGAGGATTTTTTAATCTTTTTTCAGAAAACAGATTTTCTGAAACAGGAATGGAGAGAGTTAAACAGTTTGACCCCGACAGGCATACTTTATACCTGCCGGGACTGGAGAACAAGGAACTCTTTGCATCTATTGAAGACCTATCCATATGCAGAAATGAAGAAGTTCGAAAATATATATATCTCTACCTTACTTCGGGCAGAGAATACATCGTTAAATCCATTGAAAGATCCTACATCTATATTGATATAATCAATGAGGTTATGAAGAAAAATCCCGATATCCCTTCAGAGATAGCTCTCCTCCCCCTTCTTGAAAGCGGATTTGATCCTCATGCAGTTTCCAGAAGCAACGCCGTCGGTTTATGGCAGTTCATCGCCGGGACAGCCCAGCACTTTGATCTTAAAAACAACAAGTGGGTTGAAGAGAGACGGGATATTGAAAAATCGACCGAAGCAGCGATACGACACCTCCGCTACCTGTATGAGCTCTTGGGTTCATGGGATCTTGCACTTGCTGCATATAACGGGGGCCAGAGACAGGTAACACGGGCAATGGATAAATCGGGTTCAAAAGATATATGGGAGCTTATCCAGTCGGGTACACTAACACGGGAGACTTCGGAATATGTACCAAGATACGCCGCTCTTGTTTTAATATACAATAATCAGAGATTGTTCCGCATTGAAAAAGAGATAACAATTCCGGAGAGGAAAAAAACTGAAAATGTAAAGCTTAACTACCAGATGAATATAAGCCGGCTTTCAGAAAAATGCGGCATTGATATTGACGAGATAAAAAAATACAACCCGGAACTTAACAGCAGCCTTACACCCCCGCCATCTGAAAATTATAATCTTCGATTAACAACGGATTCAGCAAAAAAATTCAATTCAAACATCGGCGGGGCATACATCGGGGTGATTACACATTATCAGAATTATATACTTGAACAGCTTTCATTAGATTTGTAATATATTACTATTTTGATGTGTGGAAGTGCGAATATATATTCGCACTTCCGATAACTCCAGAAATAAATTATTCCTCATTGAGGGGACTTAATATATAACCCCATTTTCCATTACTTTCACCACCTATGCAAACCGCAGCTACACCTTCTGAAAAATCACTGGCTATATAAAATTGAGGTTTTATAACAACTTCGCCTCTGGCGTTTAAGTAACCGAATTTGCCGTTTTGCCTGAAAACAGCAAGTCCTTCAGAAAATTTTCTAACATCGTTGGACTGTAATGTTATAACAACTATACCTTCTCTGTTTATATATCCCGACCGGCCGTCACCATTACCTACCGCAGCGAGTCCTTCTGAAAATTCGCCAGCATAACGGTATAGAGGCTCAACTATAATTTTACCATCTTTATTCATATATCCGAACCTATTCTTTGATTCAATTCTGGACATACCATCAATAAATTCGCCGGCGCTGTAATGCTTAGGCTCTATAACACAATCACCATCTTTATTAATGAACCCGCATATATTATTGCCATCTTTCCTTGACCATACCGGAGCAAGTCCTCCTGAAAAGCATTTTGCAGAGAGATACTCGGGATCGACAACATAATCTCCATCTTTGTCTATAAATCCCCACCACCCTTTTTTACTCTGAATAGGTGCAAGCCCCTCCTGGAAACCCCAGGTGTAGCCATATTCAGGCTTAATCACAATATCACCATTTTTATTTATAAATCCCCATCTGCGATTAATCCGAACTGCAGCAAGTCCTTCTTGAAAAGCGAAAATATTTTCAAATTCAGGTTTAATTACGACTTCTCCCGATTTATTTACACAACCCCATTTCCCGGTTTTATCATCTCCGATTCTTATACGGGCCAGCCCTTCAGAAAAACCCCAGACATAATCATATTCAGGTTTTATTACTACTTTACCATCCCTGTTGATAAATCCGTATTTTCTCAATTTACCGTTGTTTATCCGTACAACAGCCATCCCCTCGGAGAAATTACCGGCATAATCAAACTGAGGTTTCAGCAGCCATTTGATTTTACCATTTGTACCCGATTTAGAAACAGCACCGGGCACAAGTCCACATATTACAAATAAACTGAGTAATAAAACTGATATTTTAAATTTCACTGATTCTACTCCATACTGAAATTAGATAGAAGACTTTAAAAAAAAAATTCCGGATTGAACTTAGGCAGTATATAAATCTTAAACTATTTGTCAAAAGTGTTTTATCGGCAGATCTATTTTTACTGCTTGAATCAGGTTCTTTTCCCCCGGAAATTATATCTTGACACTTATCTGCACTGAATTACTTTTCTAAAAAATCACCACAGGAGCATGCTTATGTTACCCTTTAATTTACCCGGCGGCGGCGAATGGCTTGTTATTATAGGAATTATTGCACTTCTCTTCGGAGGGAGTAAAGCCATGGCTTCAATGAAAGATATGGGGAAAGAGGTTTACAAGCTCAAGAAAGATGTTGATGACATTAAAGATGAAGTTAAAATTGATATAATTAAATTAAACGATAAAGACTAAAAATGCGGCTCTCCCTATCATCGTTGCAAGTCTGCTTGCTGATGGTGAAACGGTTTTGAAAAATGTTCCCGACCTCATGGATATAAGAACAATAATCAAGGTAATTGAATATCTTGGTGCGGAAACCGAATTCGACAGCGAAAAGAACACCCTTAAAATAAGAGTAAACGGGATAAAAAACGGCGAAATGCCCTACGAGCTTGTAAAAACAATGCGCGCTTCAGTTTACGTAATGGGCCCGCTCCTTGCAAGACTCGGTGAGGCCGATGTATCTCTTCCCGGAGGATGTGCGATCGGAGAGAGACCGGTTGATATACACCTTGCAGGATTCGAATCTATGGGTGTTCAGATTGAACTTGAACATGGAAATATAAAAGCCCGTTCGAAAAAACTTAACCCCGCGAACTTTACAATGAGACAGATATCTGTAGGCGCTACTGCCAATCTTATGATGGGCTCTGTGCTTACACCGGGAAAAACCGTTCTTGAAAACTGCGCCCTTGAACCTGACATTGTCGATCTTGGACTTTTCCTTAATAAGATGGGTGCAAAGATCAGCGGACTTGGTACTGAAAGAATAGTAATTGAAGGTGTAAAAAAACTTACACCGGTAACTCGAATCTCTTACTGATCTTCTTACACAATCGGGATATAATATTGAATCGGGTAAGGATTCTGTCAGAATTACTCCGGGAAAAAATTTGAGCGGTTTTATGATTAAAACTCTCCCCTACCCTGGCTTCCCTACGGATTTACAGGCGCCTTTGATGTCACTTGCCACGACAATTCCGGGAATAAGCGTAATAATTGAGACAATTTTTGAAAACAGATATACTCATGTGGGCGAATTAAGACGTCTTGGTGCTGACATCAGCATAGAAGGGAATGTTGCAGTGATTAAAGGCTCAAAGAAGCTCATGTCTGCCCCTATTATGATGTCCGATCTCCGCGCGGGTGCTTCCCTTGTGGTTGCGGCTCTTGCGGCCAAGGGATCGACAGAAATTCGAAGAATTTATCATTCTGACCGCGGTTATGAAAAATTAACTGATAAGTTATCCGCCTTAGGTGCCGATATTAAAAGGGTAAAAGGGGGAACTTTCTAATGCTGAGAGGAATATACACAGGCGCGAGCGGAATGCTTGCTCAGGATGCGAAAATGGATGCAATTGCCAACAACCTTGCGAATGTTGACAAAACTGCCTACAAAAAAGATATTGCAATCTTTAAATCGTTCCCGGAGATGCTCATCCGCAGAATCAATGAAAGCGGCCTTGGTGTAACACCGGCAGGTTCCTACGATGCAGCACCATATGTTGGAAAACTCGGTACTGGAGTTGAACTTAATGAAGTTTTTACAAACTTTGAGCAGGGTTCACTTCAGAGAACAGAAAACAGCTTTGACCTGGCTCTTGAGGGTAAAGGTTTCTTTACAGTTATGACAGAGAGAGGTGAAAGATACTCCAGAGACGGATCTTTCACCATAAATCAGGACGGAATACTTATGACTCATAACGGAAATCCTGTTATGGGTGAAAACGGAATAATACAGGTTCACCACAACAATTTTATCGTAAATGAAAGGGGCGAAATCGTCGTAAACGGCGATTTATCTGCTGAAGCGAGAGATGTTGTGAGCATGAGCAGCAATAACTGGTCAAATCCCATTGTAATAGATAAACTCAAACTTGTCGATTTTGAAAATATAAGAGAGATTAAAAAAGAGGGTGATTCGATGTACCGGGAAACAGAATACTCCGGCCCTCCGATCCCTCCAGGCGAACTTAAAGTTATTCAGGGATTTCTTGAAAAATCGAATATTAACATTGTAAGAGAGATGGTTGACATGATTGAGGTCCAGAGAAGCTATGAAGCTAATCAGAAAACTGTTACATCGCATGACCAGACTCTTGGTAAGCTTATAAATGAAGTAGCAAGATAGAAATTAATTACCCGCAACCAGATGGGAAAATTGCTCTCCACCGCGCCTCCAGCGCTGTGGAGACAGAACACCGCCGGTTTATGAGCAATTAACAGTTTAATTTAATATATAAATGGTAGAAAAAGGGCAGGAAATTATTCCTGCCCTTTTTTTATAAGTTCTCATAAACTGATAGTAAAATTACCATCAGCCGCGCCGAAGGCGCGGCGGAGATAAATGTCAGCGGTTTTCAGACAGTTACCCTTTTTATAGAATCCGCTCACCCGTTGTAATAATTTCTCTGATAAATGGATCTGATTCATCAAAATCTGTCCGGGCAAAAGAGTGCGGTTCGATCCTGAGGTCTACTCCGCGAACAAATTCTGATATTCACTTCTTCGTGAAGTTTTATATACTATGAACTGCTTCCAGGTTAAGGCGGATTCAGGGATATCTATCCGGATGATGGAGCTATTGCCAGATTCAGTGATGCTGAAATTTGATTCAGTAATAGTCATATTCAGATATCCTTTTTTAAACGTAGCTTTCAGGGATGTTGATTCACCACCCTCCTTATAGCTTATAACGTGCCGTAAAACATATGTTTTTGACAGTAAAGTTTTCTGGGCTATTATTATTCTCCGATCAGTTACGCGGACTATACAATTTATAAAAACAGCCGATTCAGGAGACCCCTCCTGATCCACCCGGACTCCGATCTCTTCGAAAAGTACCTTTTCACCCGGCAGAGGGGGGAGTTTATCTAATGTGGAATTTCTGTATGCCACTGCAATTATAATGAGTATAAAAAAGAAAATCCCCAATACTATCATGTTTACAGACATATAATTCTCCAAATATTCTTAAAATTCAGAATAACATCTCTCCACTGTCAAAGAACGTAGCAATTTATTTCCGGGGGCACAGCGCTAAGCACTGCGCCTGAAAATAATCCGCTACCACAAAGAAAATGGAGAGATATAAGCATTTATTCTACAATAAAATATATACCGAATCAGTAATTATTCCTGAATATAATTTTTAGTGTAAAAAACAAGAATTATATCTCCCCGCCGCCTTAGGCGGCGGGGATAATAGAGCTTTTCTTACTTTAGAAAAGTTAAGAAATAAATACTGATAACGAATTAACATTTTTTTTTGCAATTACTCTTGAAGATTATTACATATAACGTAAGTGCTCTATTTTAATTGTTGACTTTTTAGTTCTTAATAAAATATGTACTTTTGTTGAATTGTCTATTAAAATCGGAGGACTTAAATGATTTCTAACCTGTACGAGTTCTATAAAATTACCTGCGATAAATACTCTGATAAAATTCTATTTGATAATAAAATAACTTATGCTGAAGCTCTTAAGCTTGCAGAGCAGAGAGCCTCATTTATTCAATCCGAAGGTTATAAAAAAGGGGATGTAATTGCCATTCTTGCAGTGAGTAATGCCGAGTGGGTCATTACCTATGTGGCTATCAACTGTATGGGGGGGATTGTTCTCCCTCTCGATGTAAATCTCCCCAAAGTTAGTCTCACCGCCATGCTGAAAAGAGTTAAGGCTAAAGGGGTTTTTATCTCCAGTGAATACAAAGGGGTAATCAGAGGTATCAAAAATTACTCCGTTTCCATTGATAAAAGTCTTGAGAAAAAGAAAAAGTTTAAAATCCCGAAACTCTCGGAAAATGATACGGCGACGTATATTTTCACATCAGGTACAACTGGAACACCGAAAATAGTCACACTGACCCACAAAAACATATACTCGACTGCCGAGAGCGCTGCGGAAAGATCACACATGTCTGTGAATGATATCTTCCTCTGCATACTTCCGCTCTACCATGTTTACGCGCTTATTGCATGCTTTGCCGGCCCCTTTGCACATGGAGCCTCATTCGTTTATCTCACATCTTTAAAGGGTCCGGATATAATGAAGAGCCTTGCGGAAAATCCTATCACCGTTTTCCCTGCAGCACCGCTCCTCTGGGAGATGTTCATGGATGCAATACTGAATAAAGTTAAAAATGAATCTGATTTCAAATATAAACTTTTTATATTCTTTCTCAACAATGGAGTTTTCATGAGAAAGATCGGCCTCTCATTTCTGGTGGATAAAATATTTGATCCGGTTCACGCAATTTTCGGAAGGAACCACAGATTTTTTGTAAGCGGCGGCGCTCCTTTAAAAGACAAATACAGAAAATACTACAAGAGCATGGGATTTAAGGTTCTTGAAGGATACGGCCTGACTGAAACCACCGGACCCGTTACTCTCCCCGACCCTGACAATAATTTTATAGGCTCGGTGGGCCCGACTGTCCCGGGTAATGAAGCGAAAATCAAAAATATCAACGATGAGGGTATAGGCGAAGTATGGCTCAGAGGTGTTTCAGTGATGCCGGGATATTTCGGGAATGAAGAGGCGAACAGAGAAGTTTTTGATACAGAAGGTTTCTTCAACACAGGTGATCTTGGAAGGATGGATAAACATGGGAACATCTATCTTACAGGGAGAGTTAAAAATGTTATCGTTCTTTCCTCGGGGAAGAATGTCTACCCGGAAGAACTTGAATCTTTCTACAAACAGTCCGAGGCTATTGAAGAAATTGCCGTATTTTCAAGAAGTATAAATGGTACAGAAAAAGTTTATGCCGTTATTGTTCCCGCAAAGAAAAATGAAAAAAGTTACGGTATAATTAAAAATGAATTAAACCGGTTAAACAAAGATCTTCCATCTTACAAAACTGTAAATGATTTTGCAATCTCCTTTGACAAACTGCCGGTCAACTCCGCCCGGAAAATTGTTTACAGGGATATCATCAAACTTCTTGAAAGAGGCGTCTTTATGGAGAGCGACACAGATAACACCGTGCTGCAGACAGTTTTAACCGGTACAAATCCGGCAGAGACAGAGATAATTGATCTCCTGAAACAGAAGCTCAAAACAGGTAAAATTTACGCAAGACAATCTCTTGCCGATTATGGAATCGATTCACTTGGACTGGTGGATCTTATTGTTCATCTGGAAGAGAAACTTAATATTTCAATAGACAGTGAGAGAATAAAGAGAATCCAGACCATGGACGAAATGCTGGTTTACATTTCTTCCCTGGAAAAATCAGGGGGAGAGAATATTGCCGATCGTCTATTCCGCAGTGAAATAACTGAAAAAAAACTGTTTATATTTAATCCTGTACTATATTTCTGGATTGGACTAATTAAGCTGGTTTTCAGATTTGTGTGGAAAGTTGAAATAATCAACAAAGAAAAACTAATTATTGATAACAATATTATTATGGCAAATCACACATCTTTTTTTGATATCCCCATGCTTGTTCATGCTTTTTCGATTAATGATATAAAAAACACCTATGCCATCGGAAAAGTAGAGGTCTCAAAGGTTAAATATATCTTCCCCGGTATGCCTGTAATCTGGGCAAATTACGAAAAAAACACCAATGAAGTTTTCAAGAAGAGCTCGGACCTGCTCCGTCAGAATAAATCGGTAATGATATTCCCGGAAGGAACCAGAACACATGACGGCAATATGAATGAATTCAAACATGGCGCGGCATATCTTGCTAAGAACAGCAACCGGTCAATAATCCCCGTTACTATTAACGGCGCATACGACATCTGGCC
>PGXT01000275.1 GCA_002839285.1 Spirochaetae bacterium HGW-Spirochaetae-5
GCCCGAAGCGCCCGACACAGCCTCGGTGCTCATGACAATCTGAGTCACAATATCGGAAAGCCGCAGTGTCATGCCGTTCATTGCCGTCAGCATTTCGCCAATCTCATCATCGGTCACCTGGCCGGTATAGCGGACCGACAGGTTACCGACTGAAAGCTGCTCCAGTATGTCCCGGGCCTGCGCAAGAGGCTTCAGCTTGCGGCTGACGACTATATAAATGATAAAGGCGGCAAGACCAATACCGACTAATCCAAAAAGAAACATGATGACGGCCATATCCCGCGCATCTTCTTTTATATCTGCATTGTTCAGGGTTATAGCTGAATAAACATTGTATTTTTCAGACTTTTTGAAGGTAAGCAGTTTATCCTCTCCCTTAAAATTATACCTGATGAGAGTGCCGCTCGGAGAAGAAAACATTCTCTTCCCGAAATCGTAGTCTTTCAGATTCATTTTCATGATTAACTCTTCTTTCATATGCGCAAAGGTCAACCCGTCGCCTGTCACATATGCCGGGTATCCGGTTTTCCCTATCTTTATGTTCTTCACCAGATTCTGGGCCAGCAACGATACTTCACAGGCAAGGCTCATGATGCCGATGACACGTCCGTTTTCTTTTATTGGTGCGGTAACCAGCACAACGGGTCTTCCTGTAATCGGTGATTTATTGGGTTGACTCACAAAGGTCTGCCCCTGAAGCGTATTTTTTATATTGTCCTCATAGCCAATGCCCCCCCACCTTGCACCCAACGATTCTTTTAAACCGGTTGCGACAATGCGTGGATTCATTTCAGGAGTTGACATGAAAACATTCTCGTATATGCCTTTGCTGTCAAAAAATCCCTTGAATATTTGTGTTACAGCGCCGTAATTACCGGTTGCCATGGCTTCTCTGACAGGCTTCTGCGAGGCGAAATAATTCACACTGGTAAGCTGATCATCGTAGAAACGCTCAAGCTGCATCATAAGGTCTTCATTGAAATTGGAGAGCTGGTTAACATAGGCCTTTTCTACGGCCTTGTATGCGGCGTTATATGATACCGCTACCAATATTACCGTAAGCACCGTCACTATAATGATGACAAAAAATGATATAAGCACTTTTACACTGTTAAATTTAATTCCCATGATTATTCCCCCATCTTTTACATTCAACATGAAATGTAGTATACCACAACTCACATGCTGTTAAAGCAAATTTTCCAATTACATTGGGATTTTCTTTATAAAAGGACTTCAATTAATTCAATTCTTCAGTCCGTTTTCTGAAAAGAAAATGGTAGATCATATCGCTATAGCGGTCCATTTTCACCCGCCCTTTTCCAGACACGGAATAGCGCCAGAAGCCGTACAGCTTGGCAAGGTTTATGAGACACTCACTATAGAGTTCCCAGGTGAAGGCTGATTGGACCCGTTCAATCCCTCCCCGTGATACACTGTCCCAACTGCCGGGATCATTGATAAACCGTGCTATCTGCTCTTCCAGTCCAAGGGCTATAAGTTCC
>PGXT01000098.1 GCA_002839285.1 Spirochaetae bacterium HGW-Spirochaetae-5
TCACCCTCGTTAACGCTTGATATAGCGCCGGGATCGTCACATGGCACAAGAACCATCCCCCCCCGTGTACCTGAAAGCGAAAGGTGAAGAAGAAAATCCGACGCAACGTTAACACCGTTCTGTTTCATAACGCACATTGACCGGAGTCCCGCAAATGATCCTGCAGCGGAAACTTCAAGTGAAACCTTTTCATTCACCGACCACTCAACGTAAATACCGGCCTTTTCTGCAACCTTTGCGAGATTCTCAATAATTTCCGATGAGGGGGTTCCGGGATAACCGGCAACAACCCTCACACCGGCCTCCAGTGCACCCCGCGCAATGGCCTCATTCCCCATGAGAAGATTAACCGAATCCTCTTTGTAATCGAGTATGGACATCACACACCCCCTTTACTATTCATGATACTCCCCAATGCGGGGGCGTTTATAATAACAGCGGAGCGTTCAGCATCGCCGTTAAGCATCTTTTCATCAGACATGCGCGTAAAAGCCCTGACTTTCTTATTCATTGAAGCCTTTGAAAGCCCCTCCAGTGCACCTGCAGAGAGAGGTGAAATTGCAAGATACCCGGCCTTAGCAGCATCATTAACCAGTTTCTCGCCCCGTTCTGTGCGGATGATAATTATGTTCTTATTCTTCTCACCTTCGAGTTCAAGGGCACCCACGGATATATCTGCAAACTCTGCAGTCATGTCATGACAGGACGGATTTCATTTAAGGGGAGCATTACATCCCTGCGATTACTCGTAAATATCATAACATCCACGGGCGGCGGAGGGATGTCCACTCTCTGCAGTGAATCCAGGTCGAGCTTGTCTTTAAGTATTTTTTCAACACCCCGGGTATCAAGTGCCCATGTACAGAAAAGCCCCACGACTATACCGGTTTTATCTCTGAAATCTTCAATGTCTGTTGGATTGCTTCTTATCTTTGCCATTGCAGTAACAGCACATGGTGTACCGACAAAACCGATCTTTGCATATCCCGATTCAGCCGCTCTGTTAAATCCTGCAACTACCGGCGATGTGGAGTATTTTGATGACGCATAGTTGAAGACTTTTTCAGGATCGGTAACAATTTCAGGAAGGCTCACTGCTCCTTTACGTCCTGTGAGAACAGCAGAATCTACGGCACCGCTCTTCAGTGCAAATTTCATGAGAGCAGAGACCGTTCCGCCGTTCTGCACGTTACCCTCTCCGGCTGAACTGCTTTTCTGTGATACATAAACTGACTTATAATTTCCAATAGAATCGCCGGAGTATTTACTGTTAAAAATTGATGCGGATAGTAGATCGAGGTCAACTCCAGTCTTAGGGCAGAAGGCATTGCACCTTCCGCTCTCCCTTGTGCATTGAAACATTGCAGCCGTTTTGCCCTTATGGGTCTTGAAGTACGGGCAGAGTGAAACACATGCGCCGCAGCCGATGCACAGATTTTTCTGCAGAACGTCAGCCTGCAGTTCCTTTGGTCCGAATACCTGCATAATCCCCCCTGTAATGAAATTTCAGCACAGAAGAGAACCCGAGATTAATGGACGTGAAGAGTACGGGCTCTCAGGCCCCCCTGTTTCTGTACCCCATCTGTTCAGAAATTCTGTAACAGATATATTTTACAGCATCGATGATCTCATTCTGGCGCCCTTCAATCTTAGAGGCATTACCGCTGAGAGATACCGCTGCCATACATTCATTTTTATTATTAAATACCGGACCGGCTATGCAGGAGAGTCCGTTTATCGACTCTTCGAAGTCAAAGGCAATTCCGTTTTGTTTAACTTTTTCCAGCTCCTTAAGGTAATCCTCGCGGCTCCCGATAGTTTTATCTGTAAATTTAGTAAAAGTGCAGTCGGCAAGAATTCTGTCCCGTAATACCGGGCTCATCCACGAAAGAAGCACCTTCCCGATTGCAGTTGAGTGAGGGGGAATTACAGATCCGGTCTGAGGGAACACCATGTAGTTTGCATCGGGCTCAACCTTCATTACGATGACAATCCTCTCCCCCATAATAATTCCAGCCTGGGACATTTCTCCATATTGATGACAGAGCTTCTCAAGCCATACACGGGCAATCATTGTAAGATCCATTGAGTTGGCATACTGCATTCCAAGCTGAAAGAGTACCGGACCGAGACGGTATCCCCGCGTCATGGGATCTTTCTCAAGCAGTCCGTTCTCTTCAAGAGTGGAGACTATATTCTGTACCGTAGGTTTAGGGATATCAAGAGCTCTGGAGAACTCGGTGATTCCAAGGCTCTTATCCTCATCGAGATAGAGTTTAAGGATATTAACAGCTTTAACCAGAGAATTTATTGTTTTTGACATGATTTTCCTTTATTGTTCAACATTGTTGAACAATAAACATCAATGTTGAACAAATGTCAATATTTATTTGAAAAAGTGCATCAAACATAAGAAAAATGAAGTCAAAACTGTACAAATATAAGCAAATACTATATAAAATTTAGCAGTCTTGCGGTAATTGTCCTGTTTTTTAAATGATTAATCAATTTCTGTCTCATCAATAAAATATTTTAAGAGCTGTTAAGCCGATCTGGGAAGTGAACAGCTTTTGGGATCCTCCGTCAATCAAGGTAAAGGTGTATTGCCGACAGACTTTTTTATTAACATTTTAATGATTCAGTTCACCAATTACATGGAGTCATTTTTCCTGGAGGAGTTATGGTTATTAAAAAAATCATCCGGCTAATTGCAGTTATATCAGCGCTGACTATAATCATCTCCTGCTCAGATGAAGAGATCAGTAACTCCGACTCTGCGGAAAACATCCTTTTTAATCAGAAAATTATCGATAATGATGACTTTTTCACCGGGTCCCACTGGAACGATCCTCATGTTTTATATATCGGCGGAGAGTTTGTCATGTATGCTTCATCTGATATCGACTGGGACGGTGTTGTGAAAATTTACAGACTTATATCAACCGACGGCAAAACATGGGCAATTACCAACAGCGGTAATCCCGTCCTTGAGCACTCTGCATCCGGATGGGACAGCCACGGTATAGAGACTCCTGCTGTTGTTTTCTTCAACGGAGAGTATCATATGTTCTATACGGGGTATGATGTTCCGTACAACTATACAGCTCCTGACGGGAACGGAGCGGGTGACGGTGATACAATTTTCGATGATGATATCGCTTCGAAGCATTTCAGGATAGGGCATGCAACTTCACCTGACGGGATAACATGGACAAAAGATCCCGGGAATCCCATTATCGCCCCTACAGCAGAATATGCAGCACCGAATCTTGACTTTAACCAGTATGCAGTAGGTGAACCGGCTCCGGTTGTATTTAACAATAAGATATACTTATACTTCACCGCATTAGGTGCTGATTCGGCTCTGGGAACAACATGGCAGACAATCGGGCTTGTCACTTCCTCTGACGGAGACAGCTGGAGTACATCGGCCAGAACATTAACACCGGTTTTAACACAATACCCCCGTACCACCGGTAATGAGTATATCGGTTTTTCAACACCTAATGCAATAGTACTGGATAATAAAATACATATATACTGTGACGTAGTTCTCAACAGCCCGTGGACTCAGGTGGCGATCCATCACGCCTATTCTTCTGAGGGAGAAACAGGCTGGATACATGATTCAGCACCGCTTCTTGAGCAGAGCAACTACAGCTGGACAGCATCCGAAATCCGCAGCCCTTCAGCTCTGGAGTACAACAATAATCTTTATCTATATTTTGCGGGACATTATCTTGACGGAGGTAATCCGATTCTTTCTATCGGATTAATTATTTATGATGCATCCGGATCATTGATACAATCACCCCGATTTTATATGCAGCAGGAGTAATATTAACTAACTAATTTCTGGTAATTTATTCACCAGGGACTAGTTAATGATCCAAATTTGTTCTATATTTAAGCATATTGAATTAATTTTCCGGATGGATTAATTGAAAAATCGTGATGATGAAATGATGAAAATAGTATATCTTTCAAAAAAAATGAAAGATGCTGATAATAGAAAATATCTTCTTATTAAAAATCTGTATGAAATGAGTAATTTAACATATGGTAAAAGTTCAAGAGAGAGTGACTATATAATCCTGGATAGACTTGGCGAGTTTATTGATGAAGTCGATAGATATATTAAGCATATAAGACTTTTTGATAACGGAAAAAATGGTGATATTAAGGCATATGAAGATATTCTTGTTTTTTTTCAAAACAGTTTTTGTGACTCATTCATACTGGAAGATAAAATCACAAAACTAAACAACGCAATTAAATCTTATAAATCTGAAGAAAAAGAACATAAGCAAAAAACGACTCTCTTTCAAATAGAAAGTTCCAATTCATCAAACATCATTGATCTGGAATTAAAAATAAAAAAATATGAACTGATGCTGAATCATGAACTAATTCACGGGATAAGAGAGTTTCTTGATAATATAAATTATATATTATTTTGCGAAAACCTGTTATTCCTGATAGGAAATTATAATATTGAGGAACGATCCCGCTATAATGAAAATAAAATTGTCGAGATGGAGAAATATATAGGAACATTCCTCTGGATTAATAATAAAATATATAATAAAAAATTATCTGAAATAAAATTAAAAAGTCTTATAAATGATACAATTCATCAGGCTGGATTGGAAGAATCTCTTCTTTCCGTCACAGGTTTAACAAAAGAGGTTATGGGCAATACAATTGGTAATATAGCTGCCGATTTTACGGTTCTTTCAGGTGAATTAACAAAAGAAAATATAGATTTAAACGGGATTGTTACTGATAATAATACGGTTTTTTATTCTAACTTTGAACTGTCATTAAATTTGAAAACTTTAATTGATCATCTGGTGTCCATTAATAAAAACAATGATACGGATTTACTTCTGGATGAATATAAAATGACAACAGGTTTAGGACATAAAAAAAGTGGCCGTTATATATTTTATATATCAGGCTCATATAAAACTACCCTTAAATCTATATCAGATTATCTCTGCAATTCTCTTATATTTGTTTACTTCTGGTTCAGGAAGGAATTAAAAAGCGGCAGTTTTTCTTTTGAGCCATCGGTTATTCTAACAGAGTGCATTACATATTCCTATGACTTTCTGAAATATTATAAAGCAGCTCTTCTGATTGCAGATAATAGCAGTAACCAGAGAGTATCTGTTCTCGGCAGAGAGCTGCAGCAGTTTATTCCTGAAGATCTTGCAAAATTACTGGTTAAGGCAATATCGGATAATTGTGATGTGATAAATGAATCGGTGTTAGAACTGACACTCCGTATTGCCGGGAGTCCGCTTAAAAAAGATTTAATATTATTGAAAAAGCTGAGCATTATCAATAACTCCTTTAAAGATGCATGTTATAAAATTATGAATGAAATATCAAAGCTAGGTCTTTAATGTGCCCTATATAGAGTTCAGGTCTTCGAGGGTGTAACAAATATAATTAAAAAATTCTTCACTATCAGTTTATGATAGTTACAACTTCTATTTTATCCTTAATTTAATTATTCGCCGGATAGTTTATTATTGCAGCAATCAGGGACTGTGTCATAAAGTGCTTTATCAATTTCTATTGAAATAGTCACATATTAATTCTACTTAAGGGGTAGTGATATTATAAAAGATGTCCCCCCTCCGGTTTTACTTTCAAATGAAAGGTGTCCTCCATGCTTTTCATGAATAATTGAAAAAGATATAGGCAATCCCTGCCCGGTACCTTTACCAACCTCTTTGGTAGTAAAAAAAGGATCAAAGATTTTATCTTTAATCTTATCCGGAATACCGCTGCCGTTGTCGCTAACTGTTATAATTGCATTATCTCCTTTCTTTTTACTGCTTATAACGATATTACCTTTTTTAATTATTTTTTTATCTATTGCCTCCTGGATAGCATCATTTGCATTAATTATAAGATTAAGCAAAACCTGATTGAATTCTGATTCAAAGCAGGGTACTTCCGGCAATGAATCATCAAGCTTCAATTCCAGTTCGCTGTTATATTTCCATTCATTACGCGAAACAGTTACCGTGTTTTCAATTGCTTTATTAATATTGGCTTTGGTTTTCAGTCCCTTCCCCGGATGCGAGAAGGCCTTCATGGATTGAACAATACTGGATACCTTTGCTACACCCTCAAGGGACTGGCTAATAGCTTTAGGCAATTCATCAAGTACAAAGGGGAGTTTAATTTTATCTGCAAGCTCTTCAGCTTGTCTGATCGTGTTTAAATAGCTGCCTATGTCTGCTCCATTGGCTGCTGCGCGCTGATATATGTCGAGAAGATTAAGAAGTCCGACAAATGACTGGTTTACGAATCTGAGATTATCTCCAACGTATTGTAGCGGTGTATTAATTTCATGCGCAACACCTGCCGCAAGCTGCCCTATAGCTTCCAGTTTACTCCCCTGAAGAAGCTGTTGTTCCATCATTTTCTGATCCGTAAGGTCCTTCCCCAGGATAATAAATCCTTCAAAAATATCCCCTCCCCGTTTTAGCGGGTTTATAGAAAGTCCAAGTATACCTGTTTTTCCGTTAGATTTTATAAATTTTATATCATCAAGCCGTATTATTCTATCATTTAAAATGCATTGAGAGACAGCTTCATAAATCCGTACCCAGTCCCAATCTATTCTGCATTCTAAAAAGTTCTTATTAAGAGCATCTTCTGCTTTTAAATTAAATATCTGTTCTGCATATGGATTCCAGTGTGTAATTCTATCATCAACCGATACACCGATGATAATACTTGCCATTGAAGTAATAAGAAGATTGAACTCTTCATTAATTCTTGTAAGTTTCTGTTCATTCTCAATCCTGTCGGTAATATCAACCATAACTCCAACCAGTCCTGCAACGTCACCATCAGGGTTATTATATGTTGTCTTATCAAAGTGAAAAATACGTATTTTACCATCTTCGCATTTAACAGGGGCCTCATAAATCTGATAACCGGGATTCTCAAAAAGCTCCGTATCCTTCGCGGCATATTTTAATGCAAGGTCGTGCGGGATAGTCTCTTCAAGATCAAAAATTGTTTTATTAATAATATCAGCAGAGGGTAAACCAATTATCAGATCCGCAAATGCTCTGTTGCATCCCAGATAAACTCCGTCACTATTTTTATAAAAAATCGGACTTGCTATTGTATCAATTAATGTATCAATGAACAGAATATATCTGCTGAGTTTCTCTTCATTCTCAATTTTTTCTGTTACATCCTCAACAATCCCATGTATCCATTCAGGTTTACCCGAGGTGTTTAATTGACATTCAGCGGTTATTGAACCCCATATAAAAGATCCATCGGATCTTTTTAGACGTATAATGTGATCTTTCATTCTTCCATGTTCTATAATTAAAGAGATAAATATATACATCTCATCAGGTTTCTCAAAAAAAGATGACGCAGGTGTATTTAATATGTCTTCAATAGAATCAGTTTTATTCATACGGGCCAGTGCAAAATTGGCATCAATCAGTTTTTCCGGTTCAGATAAAGATATGCGGAATACACCAACAGGCAGGTTCTCCATTAATCCCCTATATCGGCTTTCACTTTCAATAAGTGCTTTTTCTCTCTCAAAAATAGTATTTTCTGACTGGATTAATTCTTCATTTGCTGCTTCAAGTTCTTCTATCGCTGCATTAAGCTGCTCATTTGCAACAGTAAGTTCATTGTTTGTATTTTGAATATCCATTGCTGCATTATATAATTTAAATGCCATTTTAATTGATGCATCAAGGACGGTAATTCCGGTGTTTTTTACGACATAACCGTATGAAGTGATCTTCTCCGTCTTTTCAACAACTTCAGGTTCGGTGTGGCTTGATAAAAAAATTATCGGGATATGAAGCTTTTCCAGAATGGATTTTGCAGCAAGGGTCCCATCAATTCCTTTCCCTAAATCTATATCCATTAATATACAATCAACATTCTTATTGCTCAAAACTTCTTTAATTGCGTCTTCACCGCTTGATGCTGTAACAACATCATAGCCGTATTTCTGCAGCATAATCTTTGTTGTTACGCTGGTTACAGTTTCATCTTCAACAAGTAATATAACTTTTTTATTATCTATCATCTATTTTTAGAATTCCCTTTAAGATTAAATTTAAAGTGTATTGATATTAAATTTATCGGTTTTCCATAATTTAATCGAATTTTTTTTAAAGTTGTATATAATTATTTTTGATGTTATAAATTTTTTAATTAATAACAATTACTTCCGGAATATGAATGATCGCATCGCCGAAATGTGAGGTTCCCATGTTCCGTGACAGCGGCGCCAATTGAGTAGTCCATTTTAATACTTTTTTTATCAGGTGAAGGCTTAACCAGCTCGGATATTACACATGTATCGAGAAGATATTTCATAGGTCAATACTCCTGGAGTAATCTTAACCCTGTCAATTTGAAAACTCTTATCCATTTTCGGGCAGTTAAGAATAAACTCCTTAAAATCTGGTTTTTGTGAAATGGAATTTTCATAATCATAAGCAGACAATTCAACCACGGTTTCATCACCACATCCTGCTACAAACTGAGGCCCCATGGTCAGGGCATCTTTTACCAGTTTGCAGAACTGACTTCCCGCATCCTGAAGTTTCCATATAGTCTTCATTAAAATTCCTTTTCCAAGCATTATTATCTGACCAGTTAGACCATAGCGGTTAACGAATGAATTCCCTTCGACTCCGCTCATTTCGACAAGCTCAATACAAGCAGGGAACGTAACTTAACGCTGGCTGAGCGGAGTCCAAGCCTGAAGTCAGTACTATTTCAATAGTAAAATTACTGACCGGAAGATATCTTAATAAAACATTCAAATACCGTTAAAATCTAAAACCAGAACTCGGGATATCTCCGTGAACGGGAAATATTGTTTACCGCAAGTGCAACAACAAGCATAATAAGCGCACCTGCCCCGACAGGAATTAATGCGTAAAGATAACCTAGAGAATGTATCTGCTCACTCCCGATTACAGCAATGAGTGCAGTGGCTCCCCCGGGCGGGTGGAGAGTTCTTGTAACGTGCATCACGGCTATAGCGCTTGCTACAGCCAGAGCAGATGCAAACCACGGGTTGAAATTGAAATACTGATAACACACAACCCCTACAAGAGCAGAGAGCACATGGCCGCCGATAAGATTACGCGGCTGGGCAAGTGGACTCTTGACAGCACCATAAATCAGTACAGCGGAAGCCCCGAATGAAGCAACAAGCAGCATCATATCCGATTGTTCCATGATCCTGATATTGCAGTACGAAACCAGCGCTATCCCTGCAAATCCACCGATCCATGACCACATTACTTCTCTCAAACCGACACGGGGAGGACTATGTTCACTTCCGCGCATCTTTTTAAAATACTTTTTTACAGCATTTAAAAGACCCGATTCTTCCTCTGCTGCCGATTTTTCTTTTCCTGCTCCGGCAGCCGGTAATTCCCCGGTTAAAGGCTCACCTTCCGGTTTTGCAGTGGTTACTTTATTATGTGCATGGCGGTAAGCGTGACGATATATCTCTCTGAAATCCTCCAGTGTTATATCTATATAACCGGAGACCTCTTTCATCGCTTCGAAGATATCGTCATCTGTTATCTCCTCTGCCGGGAGCGCACATTCTGTCTCTATCTGTTTGATATTGCTCATTTTTACCTCTTATCCGGATTATTACTTATTTATACTGCGGCCTGATTCTAAACCGCTTATGATAATTTGTCATTGATTCAGGTCAATCTGCAAAGAAAAGAATTTATTAAACAGATACTCTTTTTTTTCAAGGATATAAGTAATTTTCATCGCCATCCGCCCGATAATATAAATAATGATCATTTTCTATTCCGGAAGGTTTTTACTGTTATAAATAAACATTGAAACTTACAATTTAAGTATTATAATTAAACCATAAAGATACTTAAAAACAATGCTGCGGATTGATCATTTTAAATGGAGAAACAGATGAATTACCTTAGAACAATATTGATTACACTGATTTTATTCAGCACGATAAATCCGTCATTTTCAGCAACAGCCGTAGAGCTTATGAACGAAGGGAAAATGAACCTTTACAGAGGTGATATCCGTGAAGGGATAAGAATCCTTGAAACTGCCCAGAGAATGGACAATGAAAACCTCATCATTAAATTAATTTTAGCAAAAGGCTACAGCTGGAATAACGAATGGGAAAAAGCCAAATCTTTATATACCACAATAGCAGAAAAATCCGCCCCTTCGGATCAGATTCACTGGGAAGCCCGATTCGGCATAGCCCAGATAACCTCATGGGAAAAAAAGTATGATGAAGCACTTGTTCTCTATCGTGAGATACTTCAATCATATAAAAAAATTTCAAAAAATTTAAAGCTCGATATAAACCTGGCTATTGGAGATATCTATTCATGGAAAATGGAAAATGATGAAGCCATTGCACATTTCAACGGACTTCTGGCTGATGATCCGGGCAATCCTGTTATTCTTAACCGTATTGCCAAAATATATCTCTGGATGGGCGATTACGAAAAATCACGGGAGTACACAGCTAAAGTTCTGTCAATTGACAGCAAGGATGCCGAATCGTCCGAACGGATAAGAGTCCTTGATCAGATAAAACCTTTTACACTGGTTGTAGGATATGACTTTACCTATTACGACTCTACAAACACAAAAGGTGAAAATGTCAAAGTACACAATACACTGATTGCTCTTGACTGGCAGTACTCAAATCCTTTAAAAATTTTCCTTGTTGCGAGAGAGGCTACACAGAACTCCATTGAAAGTGAAGATCCAGAAAAAACATCCGAATGGACTTACGATGTAAATATGAGAGCCGGGGCGAGCTACAGAATAAATCCGCTGACTTACATTACCGCAGCAGCAGAATATACTTACGATGCGAAGATATTCCCCGATTTCGGATCGGAAATATCGATAAGCAGAAAACTTAATTCCAATATTGATATCGAAGGCTTATATAAATATACATACGACAAAATCGACAGTGTTCAGACGGTTGAGAGCAAACAGTATCACCTTATATCTCCCGGAATTGTTTTTTACTACACTCCGGCTATATATAACAGGCTGCAGTTTTATGTAGAAACGGACAAAAAGGATCTGTTCTACTCGGTTCTTATACACCAGTATCTATCCATTAACCCCGAGAACATTTTACAATTTTACTTTTTCCTCAGCCAGGGGAGAACGTACATGACATACTCGGATACAAGCATTCTACAGAAGACTACAACCTACAGTGCGACAATAATATATACTCACTTTTTTACACCATCGTGGGGTGTTGAATTTGCAACGGGACTGCTGACCAGTGTGGATAATTATTCAAATTATCACGCAGGAATAAGCGTAATAAGCAAATGGTAAATCCGGTTATTTCAAATAATAACATGTCAGAAACCGGCGTCATTATGTCACCGCCGCACCTCGGGCGTGGAGGTGAGCTGTTTCACCTGCAGTTTATAAGTTTGAATTTTACTGAAGTGAAAGCTTTACGGGCCGTAAGAGAGGAGATATCCTTTGACTGAAAAATTCGTCGAGATATTTAAAAACATTTTCCGTATAGGCTCCAGAGAACAGCCGGGGGAATTCACACCCAACATCTATCTCATCAATGAAGAGAATGAATCTGTCGGTTTTGATATCCTGCTTTCAAATATACGGGAGATAACAGAGATCAACAGACTTAAATATATAATACTTCAGGACTACGATCCCGCTCTCTGCTCAGCTTTGCCGCTCTTTGAAAGGAACGGTTTTACAGGAAAGATTATAACCCACTGGAACTCGTCTCGCTATATAAAAAAATATGATGTACAATCGGAATTTATTTACAGCAATCTGAACGCCAACAGGCTGTTTTTGAATTCAGGGAGAGTACTCCGTTTTATCAGCACACCATATCTCAAATCCGCAGGATCATTTGCAGTGCATGACCCTGCATCGGATATACTATTTTCAGGGGATTTGTTCGGAGCATTCTCAAAAAAATGGAGTCTCTACGCCGATGATGATTATTCAGAAGAGATGAAAAAGTATCATTCTGAATATATGCCATCCAGCAGCTTTCTTCGATTCGCCCTTGGCGCAATAATGAAAAATGATATCTCGATGATCGCGCCGCTGCATGGTTCAATTATAAATAAAAATATTAATACTGCCGTCTTAAATCTCATGGGTGTTCAATGCGGATCTTTATTCAGGATTTTGAAATTCGATATAACAGATACAGAAATAATCATGAGCATTCTCAATGATCTATTGAAGCATTACAAACTGCTCTTTTCGACCGGAGAGATTCTGGATGTCTTTAAAGAGAGCGGTATCGTTCTTGATGAAGAGACCTGCCAGTTGAGCATTTATAATCCGGATATTCCCGACCTGTGGAATCGCTTTTTTGAAATAGTTTTTTCAAAGAAAGGTTTGCTGTGGATTGATCCGGTTGAAAAAGATCTGCTAAGGATAGCCGGAGAATACCGGATCGATTTCCCCGAAGTTTATAACTCATCCAGACTTCAGCTGAGTCAGAAATATGATAAGCTGGAAAAAGAAAAGACCGCTTTAATGGATAACCTGCATGCTTTAGAAATAGAATCGGCAGGCATGACGGTAAAAGATCCTCTCGCGCAGGTTTACAAAGAGGATATGTTCCGTGAAAACCTGATTTCAGATATCATTGCATTACGTGATGTGGGCATTAATTTTGCTTTCTTTATAATCGAAATTGATAATCTCATAGCGCTAAATACCAGATTCGGACGTGAAGCCGGAGATGAACTCCTGGCCAATACCTCGTATCTTTTGAAGAACTTTAAAAAAACCAGTAAAAATTATGCTCACCATCTGATCTTCAGAATGAACGGACCCAGATTTACATATTACTGCAACGATGTGACAAGAGATGAAATCATAGCAATAGCAGAGAGTGTACGTATCGAATTCCGTGAGTCAAAATTCTTTATTACCGACATCACCGTTTCTATTGGTGTTGCCCACTCAGATGAAATATCTGCTGTTAGTAATGATCCTGAAACTCTTTCTGAAAGTATACTTGAATTGGCCAACTCCAGACTAAGGCTTGCTAAACATAGCGGTGCAGATTCGGTGTGCAGTGATTCAAAAGCAGCAGCTTGTTATGACAACGAAGATTACATAATGGTAATTGATCCGGACATCAGCGTCAGATACCTTCTGGAAACCCACCTCAGGGGTGCGGGATTCAATGTTGAAACCTG
>PGXT01000099.1 GCA_002839285.1 Spirochaetae bacterium HGW-Spirochaetae-5
GACTCAGCCATAGAATTAAAAGCTTTTGATAAATCTCCAATCTCATCATCCTGCATGAGCCCGGACCTTGCAGAGAGATTACCCTGACTTATCTCAAGACTTTTTTTATGGAGATATTTAACAGGTTTTACAAATAAACGGAATAGCATTACTGCAAAGAAGAGATGAAATCCCGAAACCATAATAATGATAATAAGAATCTGTTTATACAGCTGTTTAAGTCTGGTATCTATATCATCCATTTTAAATTTAAGAAATAGAATTGATTCTTCCAAAGTATAAATACTGAAGGGGATATAGAATGATATTTCGTATGAATCTTTATCGACAGAAGAGTAAAACCGTTTACCTGTAAAATCTCTGTTTGTCACCGCCTTGATGCCGCTGAGAATATCATTCTGACCGAATTTAAAATTCTCCGATGAACGGTAAATAACCTCACCCGATTCTGAAAAAATTGTAAATGAATCAGTAGACGTACTGATTAAATCGGCAATTTCCTTAACAACCTGGCCCCTGGTAACTTTGCTGTTCTTTTGAGGTTTAATTTCACTGCTGATACGATCGAGAGATGTAACCAATGTGTTTGTCAGTTCAATTATATGAAATTTCGTGTTTTCAACAATAAGATCGATCTGATTTTCATATATAATAATTGTAAAAAATGACATATTAATTATTGCAAGAAATATGTATAATCCGCTTATTTTAACACTGATCGATTTTCTTAGAGATTTCATTTCAATCAATACCGTTCCATACACTTTCAAAAAAGTTCCCGAATAACCCGGTATTTATTCCCAAATTTTCTAAAGTAAAAAATCCCATAATACCCGCCGGCGAAGGCGGAGAAAATATTTATTCTTATTCTTTACTCTAAAAATTATATTCAGCAATAATCACCGCAAATTATTTATTGTCATAAAGAGATTAATATAACTCTAAGAGAAAGTCCAAAAATCATGCCAATTTTAGAGTTTTTTTTAAGGCGGCAATACCTCATTGAAACCCTCCGGGAGTTTGGTGGAGCTTTAAGTTAGGAATACGATTAATTTCATTTTATAAAAATTCAGTAGACTCATTCAGGATAAATTATATCATGCATTTGCATCACGAAAATCCAGCATGAGGAAAACCCCATATGATGAGAATTTGCAGTATTGCAAGCAGCAGCAGCGGGAACTGCATATATGTAGGGAGCAGGGACACTCACATCCTCATCGATTCAGGTATAAGCGGTAAAACACATAAAAGGTCTTGGAGTCGTTTCCAGAAAATACAGAATCCCCATTTATACTTCAGAGCTTACCTGGGAAAAAATTACCACTTCGGGATTGACAGGAATTATTGATAACAATTTATTCAATAAAATTTCTCCCGACCGCGACTTTATGATTAAAGATCTTGTAATACACCCCTTCAGCATATCCCACGATGCGGTACATCCGCTCTGCTATACAGTACGTAAAGATAACAAAAAGATCAGTATTGCAACAGACCTTGGATGCTACGACAGCTACATCACAGAGAAACTGAAGGATTCAAATGTACTGTTTATCGAAGCAAACCACGATGTTGAGATGCTGCAGAAGGGGGACTATCCATATTATCTGAAAAAAAGAATTCTAAGCGATAAAGGTCACCTGTCAAACATAGCGTCAGGTAAACTTATATCTGAACTCCTTAACGGAAATCTGCAGTATATTATATTAGGACACCTCAGCAGAGAAAACAACCATCCCGATACGGCTCATAAATCTGTGCGAGCTGAACTGGCAGCGTCTGATAAAATATGTCTTCATGACATTCAGCTCATCGTTTCAGAGCGCGAAGAGATTACCGGGATGGTCACGATTTAACTATAATTATAAACTGGTCCTCACACTTTGAAAAAATCTGCTTTCTCTCTCAGCGATTCAGCCATGCCTGCAATCTCTTCAGATGTTGCCGCAAGCTCTTCCGCACCTGTGGCAGTTGTCTGTGCTATATCGCTTATAATACCGATTGAATGAACAACTTCGCCTGCTGCAGTTTTCTGCTCGGATGTAGCCTGAGCTATCTGATCTGATTTATTACTTACATCATTCATCTTTTCATTTACTATTTTATTAACATCAAGCTGCTGTTTCATCTTTACTGACACCTGGCTGAACTTCCCGCTTATATCTGAAACTCCTTTTATAATTTCACCAAGCATGGCAACGGTATCCTTTATTCCAGTGATGCCGTTTTCTGTCTCCTTCTCGTTGACTTTTATCAGATTTATGATATCCCGTATACTGGAAGCCGTTCGATCGGCAAGTTTAGATATTTCATCGGCAACAACAGCAAATCCCCGTCCTGCTTCACCGGCACGGGCGGACTCAATCGCAGCATTAAGAGAAAGGAGATTTATCTGATCAGATATATCATTTATTATAGAAACAACTCCCCCCATCTCTACTGAACTTTTTTTAATATTCTGCATAGTATCGTTCATTGAAAGGAGAGACTCCTCCCCCTTCCGGACTCTGGATGTTATATCGGACATGATTACTGTAGTGCTGTCGATGCTTGAGCCTGTTTCAATGATAATACCTGAAAGCCGTTCAACCTCTTTTATCATCTCACGAAGTGCTTCAAGCTGATGTTCGGCACCATTGGCAATATTATCCATCGATGCGGACATCTCCTCCATACTTGCGCTGACCTCTTCGGCAGTGGCAGCATTGCTCTGAGCGCTTTCCGAAAAATTGAGTGTAGTAGAAGACATCTGATCAGATGCCGCAGCGAGATTTGATGAAATATCTTTAACAACCCGTATTACATCCTGTATATTCTCTACAAATGTATTGAAGAGACCGGCCAGCACTCCAAGCTCATCTTTGGTATCAAGTTGAATTCTTTTACTAAGATCACCTTCTCCAGCAGTAAGATCCTGAGTACGTTTTGTGATAATTGATAAGGGGATTGCTATCTTTTTGCGGTTAACATAAACTATACCTGCAAGTACTACAAGATTCATTAAAAACAGAAAACCCTGAAGCATCTGCATTTTTAAAACATTACCCTTTGAATAATTTTCCGCCTGAGAAACAGCACTGTTTGTAAGTTCAAAATATTTTTCACTTTTTTCAATCAGTAAATTACCAAGGGCAGGGTCCTTCCTGAAATCATATATGCTCTGCTTCAGTTCTGTCCATGAGCTTGAAACCATTACCATTGCATCAAGGTAACCCGAATCGTTAACATCTTTAAGATCAAGGTCATCACTTCCTGACAATAAACCGGCGACAATTCCATCAAGCTTTGTAATCAGCTCATCTGAATTATTCCCGGCCATTTCCAGTTTAATAAGTCTTTGTGTTGCTCCGCGAACGATTCCGCTGTAGTTAACAATACGGCCATCCCCCTTCATTCCCCCAAGACCAAGATTTACAGCAGTAATATTTATAACAGAAAAGATCAGAAGAATTATTGTTATATATTTTAGAGTATTACTAATAGAAAGATTCATATTTACCTTCATTTTTTTTATACAAGACCTAAATATCTATATTCCCTTTAATTAGCTTCTCAAAGGGATTGTTGACTGATAAATGTTCGCTCTCAGTTTTCAAAAAGGAGTTTCAGTTACCACTTAACTATTTTTCTGCAGTTTTTATGCAGTTCACATCACGTTAGAGTATCAGATCATGTTAATTGTTAATATTAAATATACTGATCTTTCACAAAAAATACAACATCTAATCATTTATTAATGCTATTTTCAATTAAATTAAAGAAAGAATTATTATAACTCTTCTGCATCTTCAATTCATTCAAATATCTGAAATTTATGAATTTGCCGGTCAATCCATTGTAGCCGATTTGAAAAAACCTGTAACCGATAAATGACATTTTCTGTGGTATGCTGTTACATCATTATAAGTGATGTTCCCCATTTACAGGAAGAATAATCAGAGATATGTTTAAGATGAATTTAAGATTATACTATGTTTTGATTTGATCAGAATAGAATGATGTATGAATTAAACAGAGTGTGACCTGATTTATAAACATTAACAGAGAGGTACGATATGATGTTATTCACAGCAAATGTTGGTAAATTAGAAAAGATGAACGATGTGAACGGATTGATGCTCTGTCTTAACCACAAAAAAGCCGATGTAAGATACACCGCATTCAACGCGCTTGCCGGCGTAACCGGCCTGAACGAAGCAATCATGCAAAGGCTTAAAGAGATGGCAAACGACAGGTCGCGTAAAGTAAAAAATGCCGCCACACTGAAATTTGCCGGGATGGGGGACACCTCCGTATCAGATAATTTTAATGATATTATCATTTCCGGCACCATGGAAGAAAAAATCGATCTTCTTAAGATTATAAGCAGAAACGGGAAATGTGAAGATGAAAAAATTTTACAGGTAATCATGCACGGACTGCACGATAAAAAAGAATCTGTCAAACTACAGGCACTGGCCGCAGCAGAAGCGACAGGGAGCCGTCACCTTATACCATATGCAGCGGAATGTCTCAATGAAAAGCACCACAAAGTAAGACTTTGCGCGGCAAATACACTTTTTGCAATCGGCGGGGATGACGTAATAGATTATCTCATAGGATTACTTGCCGATAAACATATTGATGTTGTTTTTGCAGCCCGGCGTCATCTGTCAAAAATAGATTATGTTACCGCACAGATTGCCGCAAACGATGTAAGATTTATAACTCTGCTTAACGGCATGAACGATAGAGAACCTGTACGTAAACAGACAGTTCAGAAAATCGGTGAAGAGTCGATCCGTGAGGGATTGTCACTGCTTCACCTGGGATGCAGAGATAAGTACAGAGAAGTACGCATTGAAGCCCTGAAATCCATTGCAGTCTTTAAAAATCCGTTATCAGTGGAATTTGTCGAAAAACTATTGAATGACGTGATGATAGAGCACTGATCGCACTTGAATGGGCGCTTGATGACAGAAAGGATGTTGTGAGAAAGGCGGCACATAATGCAATTGTAAGAATTAAAAGCAGATAACTTCTATGCGTCATGACATTCCCTGTAATATGGAGTGACATGACGCAGATGCCTTACTTCACAGTAATTTTTTCCGAAGTAATATACGGCGCGCCCCCCTGGCCGATGTTGAGTATAAAGAGGCCCTGCACTTCAATAATATCGCCGTTCTTTATCGGGCTTTTAGCTGAATCAAAAATATCGCACACGCCTTTAAAATTATTCCCGTCATATCCGATCATCAATGAGAAGACTGTCCCCCCCTTCATCTCTTTTACATTCGCAGCCTTTCCTGTAAACCTGACCGCACTCCCTCTGTAGAGATAAGGTTTTTCATTTATCAGTTTCAGATCTATCTCTTCATAAACCCTTTCATCGGACTCCATAATAAATCTTGTGAGAAAATCGCTCTTCTCCTTAACGGGAAAACTTGCATTGCTGTTTGTAATTTTATTCAGAATAAGTATAGCCTGATTAAAATATCCCTTTTTAATCAGCTGACGCGCCTCGCTGAAATCACTCAGAAGAGTATCTCCCGAAGGGTAGAACTCCGGAGTTTTATCCTTATTAATTCTATTTATAATTCCGTATCCCGAACCGCTGATATCAACCATATCGATTTTACTGAGACTCTCACTGCTTAGTTTAACCGCTCCCTCATCAGGG
Organism: Spirochaetae bacterium HGW-Spirochaetae-5; assembly: GCA_002839285.1. Classification (GTDB taxonomy): domain Bacteria; phylum Spirochaetota; class UBA4802; order UBA4802; family UBA5550; genus WRGT01. The sequence goes on from PGXT01000099.1 coordinate 5,666, forward strand.
AATATACTAAGATGTTCTCTGTAATTATATAGAGTTACTGCAGCTGCAGAAGATATAACAATGACAGCGATAAAAAAAACATAAACAGGATTAAAAAATGATACCCCTTTTCTCTCCCTGCCAAGCGCTCTTCTGCGGGAGAAACGGTCATGTTCAAAAAATTTATCCCTCTGACCCGGTTTGGGAATTTTTACAAGATCAGAAAGTTTGGCCTCTTTCTGGTACTTATAAAAATCACCCGACTCTTCAACAGCACGGAGCCCCTTACGGAGAAGCTTGTCCGAAGAATTTTTTTCAAGTGCCGATATATAAGCAGAAAGCGCATCCTCACGGCTTACGGAGGATTTCAGCGCAAGAAAAGCCTTAAGCTGAATAAATGGAGTATATGCAGGATTGATTCTCTGGATTTTTTCCATGACATTATTGGCAGCAGGGAAATTATTTGAATAGAGCAGGCACACCGCCTGAAGGAAAAGCGCGTAGTGATCTTCATGACCGGAACTGCCGGTCTGATCGAGTATAATGATAGCGTTGGTATAATTCTTTTTCTGAAAAGATCTGTATGCTTCGTGCAGATGATGAAAGGTGTTTTTATCCGCTGACTGTTTCATTTATTCTATACTTCCGGATTATCGTCTTCTGAAGATATTCATTATTCCATCAATGACAGAATTTCTGTCATCAACCATCTTCCCTATGATAATCCCCAGAAGTATAAAAATAACAATTACAAGAATTTTAAGAACACCGAAAACAAGAACAAGAATACCGAGTATGAGGCCGACAATAGCGCCGACCGTCTTACCGGGACTCTCACTCAGGAGTTCCCCTAATTTTCCGGGAAATTCCATATTAAGGCTGCTTAGTCCTTTCTACATATTCTTTAGTCTGTGTATTTATCTTGATAAAATCACCTTCGTTAACAAAGATCGGAACTCTTACCTCTGCACCTGTTTCAACAGTAACAGGCTTCAGTACATTTGTTGCAGTGTCCCCTTTTAGTCCAGGCTCTGCATAGGTTACTTTAAGAGTAACAAACTGCGGAGGCTCAACAGTTACAGCTTCACCTTCGTACATGGCAATTTCAACAATATCCTCTTCTTTAAGGAACATCAGAGCGTCACCAATTGCTTTTTTCGGAATAGATTCCTGCTCAAAAGATTCAGTATCCATGAACACCAGATCCTCACCCTCTTCATAGAGATACTGCATCGGTCTCTTTACAAGTTTTACATCTTCAACTTTTTCTCCGCCTCTGAATGTTTTGTCAACAACAGTGCCCCTTCTTACATTCCTCATCTTTACTCTTACAAAAGACGCGCCGCGAGCCGGTTTAACATGCTGATACTCGAGAACGGAAAAGAGATCCCCGTCAAGTTTGAGGACAATCCCCTTTTTTAAATCATTAACTGAAACCATAAAAACCCCTTAAATTACTATTAATTCCTTAGAACAATTAGTCAGCACTTCACTTCCGCCGGCAGTCACAAGGACCATATCTTCAATCCGTACTCCGCCGCTTCCCGGTATATAGATCCCCGGTTCGATAGTGATGACCATATTTTTCTTTAATTTTATGCTGCTGCTGCTATTATCGAACGGGCAACATTATCGAGCTTTTGAGTATCAAGACCGGCTTTGACAGCTTTCACAGCCGCTCCCTGAGCTTCGTAGACAATATTGTATATCTTCTCAAGTTCAGAATCAATTTTCTCCACAAATACAGTTCTTGTCAAGTCTGAATTATACCCTTTATAAACGCATCCCATGTCAATAAGTAAAATCTCACCCTTTGCAATTTTTTTGGTCATTGAAGGGGCGTAATGGGGCATGGATGAACCATTCCCTGAAGCGACTATGGGATCAAAAGAGCAGGCTGTACAACCATGCTTCTTGTAGTAAATCTCAATTTCAACGGCAACATCCCATTCGGTCATTCCCGGTTTTATAAACTTCAGCAGATGATAAAAACAGGCATCTGTAATTGCGGCAGCCTCTTTAAGAACGGCAATCTCGCCATCATCCTTAACCATACGGATAAAGTTAACAGGATCATCTTCCATGGGTATAATCTTTACACCCTTAAGCCCTTTTTTAAAATCGGCATGCTGAGAGAGAGTCATACTGTGTGACTCTACAAACATGCTCTTTTTATTGAGTTTGCCGAAACAGATTTTAAGCGCATCCACTGTACTCCCTGTCTGCAGAATAAATTCAAAATTCTTCGGGAGAATAGATTTAACATACTCCTCATATCTTGAATCGGAGATAAAGTATGATATTTTTTCATCAATAATCAGATACGCATTAGACCCGGAGTATCCGGTAAGATATTTAATATTATTCAGATCTGTAATAAGATATGGAAAACCCTGTTTTTCGAGCAGTATTTTTTTAAGCCGTTTAACTCTCATTTAAAGCTCCAGTGGAGATAATAATAGCCGGATATTCAGAGATTAAAGTCGCGCAGAGGTAATTTCTGTCAAGGAATATAAGAAAGAATATTAACCACCCCTTCACCATCTAATAATCGCTTCATCTCAACCAGCCCCCCAAACCCCCCGGAGGTGGGCTTTTAATTTGTGCAAATTTTTTAAGCCCACCTCCGGGGGGTTTGGGGGGCTGGATATGGGTAATGATGAGATGGTGGAGAAAAAAAATCACCCTAGAACCTGTACACACCCCTCTCTATGTCATCATAAACTTTCTTTGTTATCTTAATGTACTTATTCTTTTCCGGATCGAGAAAATATAAAGGATCCTTTATTATATCGGGATTAAATCCCTCTTTCTGCAGATTCGATTTTATCTGTTTAAAACTCGATGTGGCATCTATCTCTTTTCTTATGCGGATAAAATGAGGACGGGCATATACTGTAAGGTTCTCTGTTACATAAGCCGCAAATCGGTTCAGATCAAGCTTCTCTCCGGTCAGCATGGTAAGAGCCGCCATTCCGGCGCGTCCTTCGGTTTTACTAACTGTAACTCCATATACATTACAGTCTTCAAAAACTCCGAACCTGCTGACTATGTCAGAGACTTCATTTGTTGCAACAACCTCACCCTTCCATTTGAATGTATCACCAAGCCTGTCCATAAATGAAACATAGCCCTTTTTGTGAAGTTTAAAAAGATCGCCGCTGATAAAATACCTGTCACCTTTTTTGAATACATCCTCAATAATTTTAGAACTTGTGGCACTCTTGTTATTTTTATAACCTGAAAAGGGATTCAGATCATTTATCCCGGCAAGGAATAAACCCGTCTCGCCGACAGAGCATTTAATGGCAAAGCCTCTGGAGTCTCTGATGATCTCATCTTTTTCAATATCATACCTGACCACTTCACCCATTCGTATACCGGCAACTGTAAGCTTACCGATCATTCCGGGAACTCCCTTTAAATTTGCAATTGCACCGACACCTTCCGTTGCACCGTATACTTCAATTATCTTTTTAATTCCGAATCTGCTTTGAAATTCCTCCCAGTAATCCCCCCTCATGCCGTTACCGAGAATATATTTTAAAGTATTGTCGGAATCATTCTCCTTCGGAGGCTGATTATTCAGATACCTGCACAACTCACCGATATAGATAAACAGAGTCGCTTTATACTTCCTGATGTCATCCCAGAAATTACCTGCCGAAAACTTTCTTCTAAGTGCAATTGTTCCGCCATGTACAAGAGTTGTAGGCCAGGCGATGTTAATGCCGCTGTTGTGGTAAAGAGGGAGACATAGATACTGAATATCATCAGATATTGCCCTCATGGCAAATCCACCCGATGCATAACCGAGCTGCAGCCATTTCTGATGCTTCAATTCAGTAGCTTTCGGCAGACCTGTTGTACCCGATGTGTATATATATTCAAGTGTATCCTTAGAATTAATCGGAGGGAGAAGCGACGGGTTCGACACAGGCTCAATTGCAAGAAGGGGCTTAAGATCCTCCATACCTGCGGGGATTTTCACCTTATTGTTTTCTGTTTCAACAAAAATAAGTCCCGGTTTTTTAAATTTAATATCATTTTTAATTTTAAGATATTCACTTAAATATTCCGCACCGATAATCAGGGCTCTGGCTTCGGCAATATTAATCGCATGAACAAGAGTCTGACCCTTTATATTATTGTTAACAAGGGCCGGAACAACTCCGATCTTTGCAAGTCCCGCGTGTACGATAAGAAACTCAGGTCTGTTATCCATAAGTACCGCCACAGTGTCACCCTTGATAAATCCTCTCTTCTGGAAAAGATGGGAATACCTGTTGGCAGTTTCATTAAAAGTAGTGTATGAGATCTCTCTATCTTCAAAAAGTCTCTTTTAAAAGATTCCATTTAACAACCCTCCACAAAAGATTTAACCCGGCCGGGCTTAAAAACAATACCATACCAATTATTAATTGCTGTTATTAAATCATAATTTTAAAAATAAGTCTACCTTTATTTTTTATAATTTTTTTTATGCATTAAAATCAGGGGCTATTGCAGTTTTCAAAATAATTAACAAAGTGTCATTGCGAACAACGTGAAGCAATCTGTGTTTGGAACATTTTATTCATTATATAAAGCAGGTAATTTACAAAACAGACTGCCACGGCATTTGATGCCTTTCAGTGACTATGTACTAATTCAACCGCAAACTGATCTATTTAAAAATCTCATAATCTGCACAGAAATCTTTCCGTTTACAATCTTTGCAGAATGAGCCGATCCAGATAGAGTCGAACTGATTCATCACCTGATTAACCAGAATTTTATCATCAGAAATAATTCCCGATTCAAAATTTCTCTTATTGGAACTTTTGGCCCCCATGCCTGCACCGGTTAAATTTGCACTCCCGGTATAAATGAATGTTCCGTCAATTATAACAGATTTAAAATGAACGCGGGGGCAGAGAATCCGTTCTAATCCTCCAATAAAGTTCGGATAGCGGTCAAAATCTTTGCGGAAATTCGGTCCAGGCTCTTTTGCATGAATAAGCCTTATGAGAACATTTTTGTCGATCAGATCGGATAATAATTCAAGGAAAGGGACCATTGACCTCCCCTTTTTCACATGCAGGTCTTTTATATCAGATGTGGCTATCCATACAAATTTTTTTGCAGAGGGGATTCTCTCAAGAATAACCTTTTCATAAATCTCTTTATCAGTAATAAACTCTGTCTTTCCCATATGAACACTTTACAGAGTTCAGTGTAATATGCAATATCTTTTCATTATTGAAGGATATGAACGGAATGAAATCGAAGCATCAGAATATTGATCTGGAGAATTTTGAGATTATTTATTGCAGATACCGGCTATACGGCTAATGAAGCTCACACCCTCTATGAGTTTTTTCACCTGACCGGTTTCTAAATAAATATACGCTTGACATATAACATTACATACGTTATATAACAAATGTAATAAAACACCATTTATAAGTTAATGGCGGCTTTATGAAGTATCAGAAAGGATAAACATGCAAATTTCAATTTCTGTTATGAAAGATAACTTGAATAGGGGGGGAAAGCGCAGATCGGCAAATTGAAAACTTCAGACTTTAAAACTATTTTTTCAGGAGGGTTTAACCTGTAATGAATTTCAATAATGAAATCAGATTTAATTCCGGTACAATCGGTTACGATGTAAAAAAGACTGTTGATGACACAATTAAATATTTAGGAAAAGACATTGTCCTTGGTGTGACGCTGGCCTTAGGTAAGCCGGTAAAAATACTTAATGAGTTTTACCGGAGAGCCAAGGAGGATCCTGAAATAAGCCTGAAAGTTATCACGGCCCTTTCTCTGGAAAAACCTCAGGGGAAATCTGAACTGGAAATCCGTTTCCTTAAAGATCTTGTAGAAAGAATCTTCAAAGATGTACCTGACTTTGACTATATGAAGGACTTCAGGAACGGAACTCTCCCTCCGAATGTGCAGCTATACGAGTTCTACTGCAAACCGGGGAGCAATAACAAAAATAAACATTACCAGATGAATCACGTTGCCAATCATTATACACATGTCCCGCGCTGCGCTAAAACATTAAAATGCAATGTCGGGGCAATGCTCCTGGCATCCAGAGAAATTGACGGCAAGCTCGTTTACTCTGCTGCATGCAATCCGGATATTACCCTTGAAACTCACGCCACCATGATGATTGAAAGAGCTAAAGGGACCAAAGGAGTTGTGCTTGCCGAGGTAAATGAAAATATGCCTTTCATGTATGGCGATGCGGTAATGCCGGCAGAGGCGTTTGACATCGTTTTACATGGAGAAGAGTTCAACTACTCTCTATTCGCTCCGCCGAAAGAACCTGTTGCATTATCCGATCACATGATAGGACTCAACGTAAGCCCGCTTGTTAAAGACGGAGGGACCATACAGGTTGGTATAGGGGCTTTGGGGGATGCTATAGTTGCCGGGCTTATTATGCGCAACCAGCATAACAGCGAATATAATGAAATACTAATTAAATCCGGACTAATTGAAAAGAACCGGGAACTGATTGCCGAGTGGGGTGGAACGGGAACCTTTGACCAGGGTCTTTATGGCGCATCGGAGATGTTTGTTGATCCGTTTATGCAGATGTATAAAAACAACATTCTTAAAAGAAAAGTATATGACAGTGCAGCTCTGATGAAGCTGCTTAACAGCGGAGCGCTTTCAGAGAACCATATTCCGGAGAACATAATAGAGACACTCATTGAGATGAAAGCAATTCACTCAACACTTAACCGTGAAGACTTTAACCATCTCAGCTACTTCGGCATACTTAAATCCGGTCTGAATTTTGAAGATGGTAAAATATCTGATGGAAATACGGTTTATTCCGCTGAACTGCACGACAAAGGTAATCTTAAGGAGATAAGAAAAATTCTGGGCAATAAGCTTCTCAACGGCCAGGTTCTTCTTGCTGCATTTTTCATCGGGCCAAAATCATTTTATCAGGCGCTGAATGACATGAGCGAAGAGGAGAGAATGCAATTCGGAATGGCAGGCGTAGGTAAGGTTAACCAGCTTTACGGCGCAGAGGAACTACGGTCACTCCAGAGAAAAGATGGACGATTTGTTAATGTTGGCATGAAGGCCACACTCATGGGGGCATCAGCTGCAGATCAGCTGGAGGATGGTACCGTGGTAAGCGGCATAGGAGGCCAGTATAATTTCAATGCCATGGCTCATGCCCTGCCGGATGGAAGATTTATACTTATGATCAAAAGCACAAAAGGTTCAGGTAAAAAACTTGAATCCAATATAGTTTTTAATTATGGAAGCTGCTCAATAACCAAACACAGCCGGGATATTATTGTAACTGAATACGGGATTGCTGATATACGGGATATGATCGAAAGTGAAGTTATAAAAAGAATGCTCAATATAGCCGATTCAAGATTTCAGCAGCAGCTCATGGAAGAAGCAAAAAAAGCAGGAAAACTTCAGCCGGATTACCGTATTCCCGAGGAATACAGAAATAATTATCCGGAGAAAATTACAAAACTCCTGAAGCCTTACCAGGATAAAGGTTACTTTAAAGCCTTCCCGTTCGGAACTGATTTAACAGATGATGATATAGAATTAGGAAGTTCCCTTAAAGCAATGAAAGTTCTGGGCGAGTCTTCTAAAATAAAAATGATTGCGGGCCTGATCGGTGAATTTGTAAAGCCGGTACCTGTTTCAGCGGAACGTCATTTAAAAAGAATGAAACTGGATAAACCGGAATCATTCAAGGAAAAGATCTACCGTAAGATGATTCTGTTTGCATTAAGGAATAACGGGAAGATTTAAACTAAGCAATGCATCAGGGAATGATGTCTTCCTCCTCCCCCTTGATGGGGGAGGCCGGGTGGGGGTGAAATAGTTCATTTTTAATTTCAAAACTTTTCAATCACCCTCCCCTAACCCCTCCCATCAAGGGAGGGGGAACATGACTTATCTGAAAACTAGAGAAACAATTTTCAGTTCAACACTACAACAACAAAAAATAAAGAGGTGCAAAATGAAAATAACCATAATCAGCGGAAGTCCCAAGGGTGAGAAGAGCGTAACGCTCCAATACCTGCTATATATTCAAAAACATAATCCTCAACATACTTTTGAAACATTTCATGTGGGGCAGACTATTAAATCCATTGAGAAGAATAAGCCTAAGTTTGATGAGATAATTGAGAGCGTAAAAACCTCCGATGCAGTATTCTGGATAACCCCTATTTTCTATTTTCTTATTCCGTCACAGCTTAAACGCTTTATTGAGCTGATCTATGAAAATAAAGCTGAAGATGCTTTTAAAAATAAATATGCAGCGGCAGTCTCCACATCAATCCGTTTTTTTGACACCACTGCGCATAACTATCTTCATGCGGTTTGTGACGATCTTAAAATGAAATATGTAAATTTCAACTCACTTGACATGTGGGATATGTTTTCCGGATCAAAAAGAAAACAGTTACGTCTTTTTGCAGAAAACTTTTTTTCAATTGTAGAAAATAAGGAACCTGTTTCAATACAGTACCCCCCCTTGTCGACAGACAAAATTAAAGCCTATACTCCGGGTGAAGCAAAATCAAAAGTAGATAATTCAGATAAAAAAATTGTACTCCTCGCTGACGGTTACAATAAAAATACAAATCTTGGTAAAATGATATCCCGATTTTCGGACTCATTTACAAATGATATTCAGATTGTGGATATCAATCAGCTGGATATGAAGGGGGGATGTCTTAGCTGTATAAGATGCGGGTATGACAATAAATGCATCTACACAGACGGCTTCACCGATTTCTGGAAAACTACAATGAAGAATGCCGACATAATTATTTTTGCCGGAGAAATAAGGGACAGATACCTCTCGGCGCAGTTCAAAATGGTTTTTGACAGAAGCTTTTTTATGAATCACACACCCTTCCTCATAGGAAAGCAGATGGGCTTTATCATATCCGGACCATTAGGCCAGATAGCAAATCTTAATTATCTTTTTTCAGCCTATGTTGAAAGCCAGAATTCAAACTTTCTCGATTTCATTACCGATGAAGAAGAGGACTCCAAATTAATCGATAGTCTCATCGATACAATGGCAGATCATTCTATAACTTACAGCAATCAGGGTTATATCAGGCCGCATACATTTTATAAAGAGGGCGGAATGAAAATATTCCGGGATGATGTATACGGCCGGCTCAGATTTACATGTCAGGCGGATCACCGGTGGTATAAAGATAATGGAATTTATGACACGTTCCCGCAGAGAAATAAGTTTGTAAACAGGATGAACCGCAAGTTTATGTTCCTAACACGCTTCAAGAGTATTAGAGAGAAAGTTTATAGAGAAGTGAATACAGAAATGCTCAGGCCGATCCATGCTATTGCCATAGATCCTGACAAGTAAATCCGCCACAAAAACTGAAGATAAATTTACTTTAAAGCCGGTAATTTATCTTCAGTTTTACACTACTTAAAAACTCTATTCCCGCAAATTTTTTCTTCTAAACCCCATATATTTGATCATACGAATTCCAATATACCATGAAGAGTTTGGCCAAAATAAATTAAGCTGAAGAGAAAGAGTGAATCTTCCATATGCCGGGTTGCGATGATATATAAATTTTAATCCATCAAATATTAAAAAATCCATAATTATTTTTAAATAAATTTTAGTGTAAAAAACAGAAATTATATATCCCCGCCGCCTTGGCGGGGATACTAGCACTTTTCTTACTTAAAAAAAATAGGAGTAAATACTGAAAAAAAATATAAGATAAGGATAAAAAAAACTTGTAATTATTTGTAATGATTACACATTTGTAATAATTACAAATAATGCAGGTAAATAAATGCTTGGAACCGATTTTTTCATGGAACTTTCAAACAGGGGGATTCAGCCCTCTATTCAGAGAGCGAAAATTCTTGAATTTCTCTGGAAAGAGAGAATTCATCCCACCGCAGATGATATTTTTGATCATCTGCACCATGAAATTCCGACTCTTTCGCGCACAACCGTTTATAATACGGTAAAACTATTTACTGAACATAATATACTGCAGCCCCTTGTAATTGAGGATAAAGAGATACGCTACGACATTGATACCTCTCTTCACGGACATTTTAAATGCGAGTCGTGCGGAAATATCTTTGATTTCAAAGCTGATAATGAAGGTAGTGCCGGTATTCGGGAACTCGAAGGTTTCCAGATAAGGGAGCGCCACATCTATTTCAAAGGGCTATGTTCATCCTGCAGTAATTTAAAATGAATAATAAGGAGATTTCAATGAAACAATTTGTTTGTACCATCTGCGGTTATATGCACAAAGGAGACACTCTGCCGGATTCATGTCCGCAGTGTACCGCCCCTGCCTCAAAATTTAAAGAACAGTCCGCTGAAGGACTCAATTGGGCTGACGGTCATACTATTGGTGTTGCGAAAGGTGTTGATGCAGAAATACTTGAAGGTCTCAGGATGAACTTCACTGGAGAATGTACCGAAATTGGCATGTATCTTGCCATGAGCCGTCAGGCCGACAGAGAGGGATATCCTGAAATTGCTGAAGCATACAAGCGTATTGCTTTTGAAGAGGCAGAACATGCTGCTAAATTTGCAGAACTTCTCGGAGAGGTTGTTATGGCTGATACAAAAGCCAATCTTAAAGCTCGTGTTGCTGCTGAATATGGCGCGTGTGAAGGGAAGAAAGCCATTGCAACAAAAGCCAAGCAGCTGAATCTTGACGCTATTCATGACACAGTTCATGAAATGTGCAAGGATGAAGCACGTCACGGTCAGGCCTTCGCCGGACTTCTTAAAAGATACTTCGGTGAGTAAAAGATCGCTTAAATCTGAAAATGACTATAACTGAAATAGATTAAACTGCAGTTAGTATAAAAAAACCGCCCTGATTACCATGGCGGTTTTTTGTTTTTCTAAATAGGAATTTTCGTTAACACACAGAGAGTTTAAGCTCAGCTCTCCGTGTGTTACTGGACATACTGAATATTATCGGTAGAAAGAATCCGTATCCTTCTTGACAGAAAGTATTCAATACCACCGTTTTTAAATTACACTCTTGCTGCTTGTGCTAAGCATTGCCTAAGTAAGCGGAGACGAAGCATGCATGTTCGAAATTTTCACTATGATTGAAATCTGCTCATTTCTGCAAGCTCAATACAAGCAATGAACGTAGTGTTTATTCAATTCTATATGTTTATTGTAATTGACAAACACTTTCATGGATGATCTTTTATTTAAATTCAGTAATTATTCCTGAATATAATTTTTAGCGTAAAAAACAGGAATTATATATCCCCGTCGCCTTCGGCGGCGGGGATAATAGATTTTTTTACTTTAGAATAGTTAAGGAATATATATTAATTTATAACTGAAATTTATTTAAGCTGGATGAGTATAATAAATGAAAATTATCTATCTTACCGATATACACGGCTCATTCAGCAGAGTTTATGAACTTCTGATTGAAACTGTTGCCGATGTTTATATTATCGGCGGCGATCTTATTGATATTCCTTTTTACAATCTCGACTCGGCAATCAACTACCACGAACTTCAGACATTCTTTAACGGCCTCAGGCGTAAGATGGATCGTAACCGGGAGATTCTTGAAGACTTTGTTGATTCATTCATTGATGACCCCAGGGTTGACGCCGAAACCCGCGAAAAAGCTTTTGAATATCAGCAGTATACCATCAGGGCACGCCGTGTTATGCAGCAGAAATATAAAGTTCTGGAAAACATACTCTCCATTAAAAGCAACTCCGAAATATATGTCCTTCCTGGAAACTATGACATGAATCTCCGTTTTACCGCGCTGCACGAACGCGATCTGCATATGCAGTGGCATGAAGTTAATGGAATAAAATTTGCAGGTTACGGAGGCGCCGATATCTGGTCTGCAGGTATTCCTGAAAGATATATTGTGCGGTATCAGGCGGGAATAAACATCCCGGATAAAAATAACGAAATGTATAATTTCTTTAAAGCTGTAAAACCGGACTTCATTGTCTCCCATCAGCCGCCGCACGGCATTCACGACAGACTCTCATGGAAAGGCCCATCGGGATCCCCTGCTCTTAGAACCTACTGCGAGAACAGCAGGGTCAAGGCATGTATGACGGGCCACATACACGAAGACTGGGGCTTCTTTCAGGGAGAGGGGCCTGTCTATCTGAATCCGTCAAACTTCGGTGAAGTAACAACAATAAAAGGGGAAGTGTCCGAGGGGGGATTCTTTTATGAAATAACTCTCAACGATGAAGACAGAAATATATCAAGAGTCCAATTCCAGAAATTTGTAAATAACAACATCTATCCCATTTCTGAATATAACATAGAAAATAACAGATTCATTGAAAAAATTATAGACCCGGAAAGATTTAACGCGCTTAAGCTTCAGGAAAACTTTGACATGAAAACTGAAAAATACTCACATATACCGGAGATTGAGCTCTTCCTCGATATAAGGAATTTTTTCAGAAGATTCCAGACCAAGGAATCGGAAACAAGAATTCAGGAACTTGAAACCGTTCTTGAACAGATAACCAACGAACATGCCGAAATTGCTTTCGACATAGTCGGTTCGCTGAACATGGGGCTTTCCAGTGAAAGCTCTGATATCGATTTAATAATTTATCTAAGAATTGAAAATGTCAATACAGGTGAGTGTCTCGATGAAGACAGTTATAAGAACATAATCAGACTTCTGGACCAGCATCTTGAAGGGAGATACTCCTATCAGCTCATCGACTGTATCAACCTGAATGTTGTCGAAAAAAGTATTAAAGATGAAAATTACGAATGCGAAATCACTCAACGATTTGTTACCCACAGAGCAATGTGCCGGCCCGTAAACTACAGAGTCATTGCCCCGATCGAGGATCTTCTTAATACTAAAATAGAGTTCAGAAAAGAGGTCGAAGGATCCGTAAGGTCATATTTTAAAATATTTATGACAACGACAAGTCACTCCACATCATTTGATAAATACCTCACACGGATAAAATCACTGGGGGTAAAGATACCGGATGCGATTAATGCAAAAATCAAAAGATATCTCGATGGCGGATAAAATTGTCATTACTGCACACAATCAGATTTCCCGACCATCCCCCCCCTTTTTTATCGATTATTCAGATAAATTCATACAAATAAAATTGTCACATACAATTATTTGTCATATTTCCATAAAGAATTTGACAAATAATTATTGATAATACTAAAATCACACATTCCTGTAATTCCAAGTTCCGGGGGCAAGCATTGATGAAGGATGATCGTATATTTTTAAAGACTGATTGTGAAAGAATATTTACCCTGTTCGATAATTACAGCATTCAGGACGAATCTGAAAAAAAACTCATTGAAACTTTAAAGCAGCAGATTTTAAAATCTAAACCTGTTGATGCAAAAAAAATT
>PGXT01000276.1 GCA_002839285.1 Spirochaetae bacterium HGW-Spirochaetae-5
TCACTTTTTTTTCATAATTTTATGGTATTAATAGTTAACACCATAAAGGTAGCAAAAAGTCGTCAAAGGCTTCAGCTGCCTTTTAGGTTTCGTTCAACAGCGTGTATAAGAAATAGCGGGTTTAGTGCTAAATTAAAGGTCAGTGCTTTTAATAAAAGTCAGAGCCGAACTAAAAGTGAAGTGCTTTTTAATCCGCTACTTCTCATACACGCCAAACGTTATAGCTCATTAAGACAAAAAATAAAGCTCATTCTATAATGAAAATTGAGCCATAAATTATATATTTGTGAGCTTAAACGATAAATATGCTTGATAATAGAGAAATTGCAATATTAAATTTTTTAATAGCAAATGAGGGTGTTTCTTCAAAAGAGATACATGAAGGGATAGCCGAGTCAGTAAGTTATGCAACTATTAAAAGGATATTATCAAAGCTAACAGATGAAAACCTTATCTCAATAAAAGGAAAGGGTAAAGGTACTAGATATTTTATTTCCTCAGTATATGAACTTTTACAACCCATTGATATTGTTAAATATTACGAAAAGGAAATTGACGAAAGGGAAATTAAGACCGACTTTAATTATAGTTTGATTTCCGATATCCTTATTAAACATAACGTTTTTACACTTCAGGAGATTGATAAGCTTTTAAAGCTTCAAGATAAATACACTCAAAATATATCACAGCTTTCAGAATCGGAATATAAAAAAGAATTAGAGCGTTTGGCTATTGATTTAAGTTGGAAATCATCGCAAATAGAAGGAAACACATACTCGTTACTCGAAACAGAGAGATTGTTGAAAGATAAAGAAACTGCGTCTGGTAAGACGAAAGAAGAGGCTATAATGCTTCTTAATCATAAAGATGCAATTGATTTTATTATTGATAATCCGGACTACTTATCGCCAATATCTATTTCAAAGATTGAGGATATTCATGCTTTATTAGTTAAAGAATTGGCCATAGATAGAAACTTGCGAAAGAGGAGGGTCGGTATATCAGGAACAAATTATCGTCCACTTGATAACGAGTTTCAAATTTCCGAAGCGCTTTCAGCGATGTGCAGTTTGTTAAATGCCAAGAAAGATGTTTTTGAAAAAGCGTTATTAGCATTAGTTCTTATTTCGTATATACAACCGTTTATGGATGGGAATAAGCGAACTGCGCGAATTGTAAGTAATGCTATTTTGATGAACAACCAGTATTGCCCATTATCCTTTCGGACTGTGGATTCAATTGATTATAAAAAGGCAATGCTATTGTTTTATGAGCAAAATAATATTTCAGCATTCAAAGATATTTTTATAAATCAATTTGAATTTGCTGTTAAGACATATTTTTAAAGAGATGAATAATAACGAGCTACAATAACTAAGCATTCTGACCGGACGCAGTCCGTAGTCTGAATGCAGTGTTGACGAAACCGGAACAGTATATGGGGAATGATAGGAAAAGGGTGTTTTGT
>PGXT01000100.1 GCA_002839285.1 Spirochaetae bacterium HGW-Spirochaetae-5
TCTTGAGATAAGTCAGGGTAATCTCTCTGCAAGGTCCGGGCTCATGCAGGATGATGAGATTGGAGATTTATCAAAAGCTTTTAATTCTATGGCTGAGTCTGTAGAGGAGAAAATAATTACTCTGCAGGAACAGTACAAAATTATAGAAGCTGAGATAGAGATGGCTTCAAAAGTTCAGGATGTTATTTTTCCTGATATTATAAATAATGACAGATTTGATTTTTCGGTTTACAGTAAACCGGTAGAGAAGGTCAGCGGAGATTATTACGATATTTTTGATCTCGGCAGTTCCGGATACGGATTTCTCATGGTTGATGTTCAGGGGCACGGTCTTCCTGCGGCGATGATTACAATGATTATTAAAGAGAAGTTCAGGCTATATACCGGTCAGTATAAGGATCCGGCATCGCTGATAAAAATTATAAACAAAGAAATTGTAGAGATCATAGAAGATATGGATAAGGAATCCGCGCTTTATTTTACTGCATTTTATATGATCATTGATGAACAGAATATGATCTACTCAGTTGATGCCGGCCATATCTGTCCCTTTCTTATCCGTAAAGAGAAGACGGATTGAGCTTCTTAAAAGCGGAGGGATACCTATCGGGATTTCCCGTGAAATGGACAATATGTATATTACTTTCAAGACACAGGCCGAGAAAGGGGATAAAATAGTTTTATATACCGATGGAATTATTGAAGCAAGAAATTATGAGAAAAAACAGTACGGCATGGGCGGTATTATTAATACTTTAAAAAAGGATTTCCGCGAACCGGCTGATTCTTTACTTAAATCAATTGTGAAAGATTTAGCGGGTTTTACTAATATTAATATGCTTAAGGATGATGCAACGCTCTTTATTATTGAACTGAAGTAAGAGTAGATTATGATCTTTAAAGAATACATGGCTGAAATATCACTCACCGGCATAACAGCTGTTATTGTGGGGCTGACCGTATTGTTTAATGATATAAATATTCAGATCCGGATAAAAGAACTGCGGATGTTTCTGCAGAGAAGCAGTCGCGAGGATAACAGTATTGATCATATCGGACTTGTAATGAAATACAGGCTTCATAAGGAGATGTATGAGAACAGGGTAACTGCGGAAGATACCAGCGTAATCGAAACAAGAATTAATTCAATTTTATCAGGTAGAGAGGAGGATACAGAGGCACTGCCGGGAAGATATCATTATCTCTCTGTTCCTGTTCTTCATTCGATAAATTTTATCAGATATATTACAGGGATGCCTCTTATTGAGGATATGGAGGATGATGATCTCAACCTCAGTCTTGAAGTGGCTTATTATCATGAGAGAAATAAGGATTATAAAAAAGCCATAGCTCTATATAATCAGATTCTTGATGATCCTTCATCGGGCCGGACTCTTAAAGCGGGGGTTCTGCTTCACATGGGTTTCTGTTATTCAATAATCGGGGATTATGAAAAAGCGAAATCGAAATATTTAACTGTTATAAAAGAATACGGAGATATAAATACAGCTGTTACCGCCGCAGTGATGCTGAGATATCTTGAGGGTTTCAGAACGGAAATTGAGAAAGTTCTCCGTACGGAAAAGGATTCAACTGCAAAAGGTGAGAAACTGTATAAACTTATAGCCTACACGGAATCATATGAAGTATTAAAGCGTATTGAAAATACAGCCTTGCTATCAGAGAGGGGGAAAATAAAATATTTTAAAGCTAGAACTCTTGAAGAGATCGGGGAAACTGGGAAAGCGATTGATATTTACCAGCAGATTATTATGGATAATCCGCAGTCTGAATATGCTTCCTCTGCCAACCGGCGTATATATCTTGTCGGCTCTGTAAACCTGGAGGGTGATAAAATCAAGAAACTTGCCGTTGAAAACAATAAACTTGTTAATGACGCAACACTGGTTAAGATGGTTGAAGAGGATGCCAGATTTATTCAAGTTGATAAAAATCATAAAGCCTTTCCCGGTGCAGTTAAAAATTTATTTACCGAAAAAATCACCTCCGGAAACCCAGGTGCAGGAGTTCACTCTGATTCAATTGATAAAATGATCAGAAAAGTTGAAGAGAGAGTAAATGAGGGGAAAGCTACTGCTGTAAGAAATACTCCACCGGTTGAAGTGAAAGTTAAAATATATACAAAAGATGGAAATATCTTTACCGGAACTCTCCTGAGAGAAACATCAGATCAGATTGTAATCAGCTCATCGCTTGGTGTAATTAAAATAAGTAAATCGAAGATATACAGGCGGATAGATTTATGATTCCGGAATTTTTAAATATCAGAGACATGATAAAATCATCCCTGCCGGTTTTGACTATAATTCTTTGTCTTATTTTAAATCCAGCTCTGCTTAAATCTGATACACTGATTTTGAAAAATGGAACTCTCCTTGTGGGAAAAGTAAAAAATGAATCAGTATCGGGTATTCTATTTAAAAATACATACGGGGCATTCAATGTGAAACGTGGTGAAATCTCTGCCCTGTATATTACAAAGAATTATGAAGAGGATATAGCAGTTAGAAAAAAACTAGGTATGGATTTTGATCTTGAAGAGATAAAGAAAAACTATGCTGCAGGACAGAAGGATCTCACTGAAAAGGAGAAAACTCTTATCGTAAAAGATAAAAGCATCGGCAGGGAGGAGAAGAGTAAAAGTGAAGATATGAAATTCAGCGGTAAACTCTTCGTTGAAGGATCGGGATTGGCTTCAATAGGTGAATTAAAAGATTCAATTCCCTATGGTTTCGCAGGTTTTGGCGGACTTGAAACTGGTGAACACTATCTGAATAACAGTAATAGAAATTATTTTATCCCATGGTTTCGTGCGGAAGCGGGGTATGTCCGTTTCTCCGGAGATGATGCTTTACTTGCCGGTTTTACCGGAGGTGCAGGACCCTTGTGGATGATTCCGGTTTCTGACGATTTCCGGAGCAACATCCGATTTGCAGTTGAACCGGGTGTGTCGTCATTTTCAGTTAAATATAAAGATGAAAAAGCTTCCACATTCACATTCACTCTCCATTCAATTCTAGGTTATGAGTATTCATTTGATTATGTATCCGTATTTGTAAATTTAAGATTTATGTATGTATATGATAAAGATGTATTATTTAACAGCGCCGGCATATCGGCGGGGGTATCGGGAAAGCTATGGTAAAGATACCTGAGAATGATTTAATAAATTCCTTTAAATGAAGGGAAACAGCAGAGGCAGGTGTAGTATGCTGAACAGGAAAGGATTAACACTGGTTCTTCTCATTTTATCAATTACAGCTGCAGTAAGGTTTCTTTCCGGCTGCGGGCAGGGACTTGACATATTAACCGGGATAACTTCCGGAGGTGCAGGTTCAGCCCTGGATTGGACTGCGTGGAATTACAGACGCAGCGTTACTATATCAAATAGCGGTATAGCACAGTCTGATTATCAGGTGAATGTTGTAATTGAAAACGACGCAGACTTTTACACCAAAGCTGCAGCTAATGGAGATGATATAAGATTCAACTATAATGATACGTCGCTCCCTTACTGGATTGAATTATGGGATTCCGGGGGAACGCGTAAATTTTCAGTATGGGTTAAGGTACCTTCAATTCCGGCAGGTGATACAGTACTCTATTTATATTACGGGAACACAGGTCTCACGGCGGTATCGAATTTCGATAATACTTTTACAAAAGATTCCGGGTTTTCCGGATTAGCCGCGCAGTGGCATATGGATGAGGGGAGCGGCAGCACTGCTGGTGATTCATCAGGTAATGGTAATGATGGTACAATAACGGATGCACTTTGGGCTGGTGCTGATGGGGGTAAGTGGTTTGATCGTACGGATGTGAATTTTTCTACAGGTAAATCGATAATTTTTGATGGGAATGATTATTTAGTTATTAGTGATAATGTTAATGATACACTGGACCCATTGCAGATTACTGTCAGTTTCTGGTTTAAACCTGGAGTAGTTGGTTCTGGATATTTTGTATCAAAATGGAATACGGATCCCAATAATCGTGCTTATTCAGTATATCTAAATGGGGGTAAAGTGTCGTTTGATACAAGTTCAGATGGTATTTCATTTAACCCTTTAATTGGAGGCACTACTGTAATTGTAGGTACATGGTATCATGTAACCGTTGTATATGATGGTGTGTCTTTGAATAAAAGAATATATCTTAATGGTGTATTGGATGGTACAACAGGTGCTGCAAGCGGGGCATTATTTAATAGTAATTTAGATCTGACAATCGGAACTTTAAAGGTCGGTGGCGGTAATTATTATACTGGTGAGATAGATGAAGTTTCAATTTACAATATAGTGTTAACGGCAGATCAGATAAAAGCTCTCTCACAAAGAAGAAAAGACTCCCCCGACGTGGGGGATACACCGGTTGTCGGTGCAGAGGAAGTTGTGCCGTAAATTTTTTATTCTCTCCTGCCATTCATGGTGAACTGAAAACAGGATGTTTCCTGTGAACAGACGACACGATGACCAAAAAGCGCCGACTGATGTAACATAGCGACAGAGGGGGCGGTTACGGCTCTTCAAATTAAAATATTTGACAAATATTTCTCAGGAGGTTATAATTATTCAATTATACAGAGATAAGACCGGAGGCTCCATGCAGAAAGACAGATTTAAACTTATTATCAGAATCATCTTTACCGCGGCACTTGCTTTTATCGTTACCGATCTTTTCGCACGTGCAGGGGGAGCCGGGGGTGATTTCGGTGATGGAGGTGACGGCGGCGACATCCTTTATCTTGTTTATATAGTTATTCGGATACTGATTGAGCTTCCCTATCCATTAAATATAATAACTGCAGGGATAATTGCCGGTGGTTTTATTATTGTTTCTATATATACAAAGAGAACCGTGAAGCAGAAGACGATATTTAATCAGCTCCCTACGGGTGAACCTGTAAATCGCGTTAAGGGCTTTGATAAATTTATCCGGAATAATCCCGATTTTGATGAGGAGAGTTTTAAAAACAACGTAAAAACCGCATTTCTTGAGATACAGGATGCATGGCAGAATCAGGACCTGTCCAGGGTCCGGAAGTTTATTTCTGACGGAGTTTACCAGCGGTTTAATACACAGTTTAAAATGATGAAACTTCTGCAGCAGACTAACAAAATCGGAAATATTAGAATAAAAAATATCTACATAGATAAAGTTGAGAGTGACGGTCTGTACGATATTGTACATACGGCTGTTCATGCTTCCATAAGTGATCATTTTATAAGCAGGCTTGATTCATCTCTAAACTCGGGCGGAAATGAGGAGTTTGTAGAGTACTGGTCATTTCTGAAAAAAAGAGGAAAGAATAGAAAGGATATCTACAATAGTGATTCCTGTCCCAACTGCGGATCCCCCTTACCTGAGAATATGGGTGAGGTGAGCCGATGCGAATCCTGCGGGACTCTTACAAACTCTGGTGAGTACGACTGGGTACTCTCTGAAATTACTCAGGCTGATGATTATATTAGTGCACATCCGAAACTGGCCAAGTCAGAAAATCTTACAGAAAAAATCCGTAAAATTATAAATGAGAATGATGACTTTGCAGTTCAGCTGGTGGAGGATAAGGCAAGTAACGGTTATCTTCAGATACTGACTGCAATGGCCTTCAAAGATCCCTCTATCATGAGAAGATTTGTAAGCGATAAAGTATTTAATGATATCAAGATAGATGAAACGGGACTCATTACTGCTTATAACAGAATATATTTAAATGACGTCTTCCTCGTGGGTGTTTCGGAGGAATCGAATAAAAATGTTCTTCATGTGGCGGTTAAATCTTCATATCAGAGAATAGAGGTAGATAACAATAATAAAATCCGTAAAATAGATGGAGCAGTTGTCTCCCGCACTGAAGTTGTCTTTATGAGCCGGGATAAAAATGCTGCAGATTCAAAGGGTTCTCTTTACGCTCACAGCTGTCCGAGCTGCGGAGCACCGGTTGAAAATTCGCTCAGCATTAACTGCGCTTATTGCGGTTCGATAATGAACAGTACAAGTACAGAGTGGATAATTACAGATCTGATGTCTCTCCACTCATACAATGAGTGGCGCAGTTCTAATAAATCAGATATGTCTTATAGCGTAGATACTGGTCTTATCGATAAGCTCTATGATGTCAGGGATTTTGCATTTAACAATGTTATGCTTGTAATAGCTGCAGATGGCGTTTATGCCGATGATGAGAAAAAATTTGCAGAAGATCTTGCAGAAAAGTGGGGATACAGTGTGGAAAAGCTGCAGCCGTTTTTTGCAATGGCACAGAACAGTCAGCTTGTAATACGTATGCCCGATGACTTGAAGAAGCAGAAGAAGATTTTTAAACTGATGAAGAAGGCTGCAGAGTCTGATCAGAACATTTCAAATGAGGAACAGAAACTTCTCGATTATATCAGGAATGAGTATGGTCTTGGTGATAGTGACGCGGCTTGACATTTTTATACCCCCTTCGGTGACCAATTCGTTACCTTCATCTTTTAAGTCCCCCTCCGGGGGATTTAGGGGGCTGCACAGAAAGATGTGGGTAATGAATTAGCTCCCTTGACGGAAGGGGAATTTTAAGTTAAAGCCCGTTACTCCTTCTCTGATCTGACTTTAAACTGTATCTCTTCTTTATATTTTACATTTTTTATATTCGGCAGCGCCGCAATCTTTTTCATAACGGCAAGTCCCGAATCTTCAATGTTATTCATCATCTTTTCTGTAACTTCATAAGGCTCGTCCATCGATATTCCGAGTTTTGCCGACCGCAGTTTCCATCCCCTTGTAAGGTCCGATCCCCCTACCAGGTTTATCGGTGCTATATAATCCCCCGGCCTCATGTAGGCTTCGAAATATTTAGGATTGATATATTTCATAACCACAGATCCGTCAGGGTCTATATATGATCGTGATCCTTCGGGGAAAATAAGGAAACTCTCACCGAGAACCTGTTTAAACAGATTATAATCTTCAATACAGAAATCCTTCATGTTTTCAGGAAAATTATATGCTTTAAAAAATGTTTTAAGTTCTTTAAACTCTTTTGCACTGAGCGATGATGTGTAGATATTAAAAGATTTATCATCACCGTTAACAAAAGCGGTCATAAAATCATGATAGTCAAATTTTTTGATCATCTTAAGGCCGGAGTCGGGGAGTTTAATCAGTATCTGTGTCCTTTTCGCTGTTTTCCGGAGCTCATCTGCCAGTCCATGTGTTTGTATAGCCGTAGTTTTCTGTGACGGCACTGTTATAAAAAGATTACCCACATTTGCCGCGCCGTTGCGCAGGACTACGTTGGAAAACATTCGAGGGCCCACAACTGTGTTGCAGTTTTTTGTAAGCGCGTCAAAACCGAGCTTACGTACAACACTTCGTACAAAATACGGTCCGAGATAACCCTCGTGATGTCCGATAAAAAAGATACGACGTCCGCTGTTTCTTATTTCCATTAAACGTGTAAGAATTTTCATTACATCAGTTGCTGCAAGTTCCTCTCTGCTTCCATGTTTCAGAGATGTTCTATTCCCGTTTTTATTAACAAGAATTATATCTATAACTTTTTTCTTTTCCATTAATTCAAAAAACTTATGCCAGAAAGCCGAGTCTGGGAGAACCGGGAAAATATTGCGGTTGAAAGAAAACTGAATAGCAAGGAGCCTTTCGAGAGCTGTTTTTGAAAACTCCTGAAAAAATTTGTGCTGCATAAGCTGGTTTTTACTTTCAGAGAATTTTTTCTGCGCTGCAGGTATGCGTGTTTTGAAATCCAATCCATGTTTTGAAGCGAAATCCATGATCTCCTCTATAAGTCTTACATCACCTTCGTTATGCGGGGGATGCTTCAGCGAATACATTTTTGCTCTTAGAAATTCAACAAATTCCTGAAAATTCAGGTGGTTCTTCCAGTCGCTGAATTTCTGTATAAGTATTCTAATTCCGGGGAATTTCAGAAGAAAACGCTGAAAAAGCTTTGTAATCCAGTCCGCTATGCCGGCCACTCCAGAGAAGAGTGAAAAGAGTTTGTGTACCCATCTATAAAGGTAGCTGTTATTGTCTAGTTTTGATATATGATCTTCGAGTATGTGCTTATTGGTCTGGAGAAATTTGATAATCTCATCGGGATGGTAGTGCTCGCGAGCCTCGTTCCACCATTTTGCCAGAGGTTTTTTTACATGTAGTTTCAAGTTATTACCATGCTTAAAATGTAATTTCTTCAGTAATAATTCCTGGATTCTTTTATGATAAATAAATTTTATTCTTCACTGTAGAAGATGACGTAGAGATAAAATCTTTTATTTACACTTAAAAGTATTAAAGGAATTAACTTTGAATTTGAAAAATTATTCTAAAACATTTTTTTATTGTTTTTAATTCTGTCAACTAACTTAAAACTTATCAAAACCAGCTTCGGCAAGATGATCTGCATTAAAATAAGAGTTGGTCCGTATGTTATTTCACGGTGAGGAGATTGATTATCTCCCCATCTGCTGTTAAATCCGCCGGTATTTTACTCTGCCTGTTCTTTGCATTTTTATCAGCACCATATTTTAAAAGAAGTTTAATAATCTGAACGTCGCCGGTTTTTGATGCAATATGGAGAGGCGTATCATCATTGATGTCTTTACGTTTTATATCTGCTCCTATGCTTAACAGAAGTCCGGTCTTTCTTAAGTCTTTGGCTTCTATGGATTCATTCAGGTATAAATCAGCATATAACGACCGTGCTTTATGTTTTACAAGAAGATCTGCGATGTCGTAATAGTTGAGGAAAAGTGCAAAGTCGAGAGCGAAACCTCCGAAGTGAGCATCTATATCGGTCTTAGCACCTTTGCTGAGTAAATACTCAACCATTGGCATATTGTTATGGGTGACAGCTCTGTGGAGCGGAGTCATTCTTTCAAACCGTATGGTGTTCAGGTCAACATTTACAAGTTTGCTCATATATGACTGGGTATTATTTCTGTATCTGAAGGGCTGATAGTTATAATAACTCTGAGTGTTGATATCGGCACCGTTTTCTATCAGTTCACGGGCAGCAGTAAACTGTTTTGCGTCTATGGCCAGTTCAAGAGGTGTTTTAGATTCACTGGTTACATCTTTTATATTAATCGCAGCGTTATTTATTATTAGAATCTGAATATTATCCGCTGCATCCATATATGCGGCTCTATGAAGCGGTGTAAAAGAGGGTGAACCTGCATTTACATCAGCACCATTCCGGATGAGGAGTTCTATGATTTTACTGTTCCCTTTTATACCCGCGGCATAATGAAGTGCTGTTTCTCTTTTCGAATCTTTTGCGTGAATATCAGCTCCCTTTTGAATCAGGAGTTCAACTATCCGGATGTTTTTTGCTCCCCCGGAAACAAGCATAAGCGGCGTAATATTGCCGTATCCCATTCGAGAATTGATTTCTGCTCCATGCTCCAGCAGCAGCTGTATCAGTTTAATCGCTTCTTCATTATCAGACATTCTTGCAGCGCAATGAAGAGGGGTGCCCCAGGTGGTGTCGGGAATGTTTACATTTGCTCCGGCATTTATTAATATTTTTTATTAAACTGAATTGCACATGTGAGGGGCGTTTCTCCCGAACTGGAAATTTGGTTAATGTCAGCCCCTTTTCTCACAGCGCTGCGTATTTCATCGATGCTTCCGTTTTTTACAATATCAATAAATCCGCATCCGGTAATTGTAAGGACAAATATTATGAGTATGATTATTATTCGCCTGATATGTTTAAATGGAGTTTTTCTGTTCAGCAATGAATTTGAAGTCATATTGTACCCGCATGGTAATTTTTCAGATTAACATTCAATATTTATTACTTAATTCATTGTAGTTGAAAAATTATATATCCCCGCCTTAGGCGGGGATAATTCAGCCTTGTTTAATAAAGTTAAGGAATAAATACTGGTATTTAAAACTAAATCAATAAAACTAAATGTAAATCATTTTTCTTAAAGATTTAAGCATTACCCTGGCATCTGTAAGAGGAGTATACGAATATCCTGAAATGCGCCATCTGGTAATTACCATCCTCATTGTGCCCATTATAATCCATGCCAGGTCTTTGCATGAAATATCTGTCTTTAATTCTTTTCTTTTTCCGCATTCTTTTAAAATCTGTTCTATTCTTGAGTGCATCATTCCAATGATTGCGTACACTTCATTCGAAAGTTCCTTATCGTGCCGGATCAATTCTTCAGAGAATAGTATACTTGATAGAGCAGGTTTTTGTAAAAATCCCTTTATCAGCTGCAGATAAAATGATTCAATTTTAGCAGATGGTGGAATTTCAGATTCTATCAGTTTATCGAATAAGTCAAAAATACCGTTTCTGTATTGAGAGATTATCAGAATCATAATATTATGTTTAGATTCAAAATGCCGGTAAAGTGCAGGTTCAGAAACTCCCCGTGCAAGGGCAAGTTTTTTTATGGTAAAATTTTCCATACCTTTGTCTGATATGATCTCAAGTGCTGAGTCAATTATTTCCTGTTGACGTATACTTAAACTCTTCATCTTACCTCTGCGTGTATTATTAAAGCGTCTTGTTAGTTAATGATAACTAACATATTGAATATTTTCAGTAAAATCTATCAAAAAATATTGATTTGAGCATTTTATTTGCGTACTATTTTAGCGTGAAATAGTTTATAAGGAGGGAGGCCATGAAAACTATTAAGAATATTCTTGTTGCAACAGACTTTTCCGGAGAGTCAGACATTGCAGTGGAGGAAGCCGCAATGCTGACTGCTGATTACTGTATGCCATATGAAGTGGTGAAGGGTGAGAAAGATAAACTCCTGAAAGATGCAAAAAAGAGAATGATGAAAAAAGTAGCTGAAATGGAGAGCAGATTTCAGATTAAAGCTATCGCAGATGTACGGTATGGTGATGTTTATGATGAGATATTGAAGGAAGAAACAGAAAAAAGTATCGATCTTGTCGTAATAGCGCCTCACGAAGATAGAAAAATAGGGGGCAGACTATTCTCACATCTGGCGGACAAAATTGCCAGGCATTCTCATTGCGATACGCTTCTTGTAAAACAGCGTGCCTGATTGTATTTTTTATACAGTATGGGTAATACGGCATCATCAAACAGGGGTGATGCCGGTTTCTGAGGGGTCGCCAAGTCTCATTCATCAGACGATGATGCTGGATGAGGCTGAGAGCTCGCACTCAGGGGGAGCATATCTGTAAGTTTCAGAGGTTTTAAAATTAAAATTCATAAAGCTCCCCGGACATTTTTCAGTTTCAGTATTCGGGACCATTCATTCTCCAGATATAGCTTCTCGTAATAATAAAGCGTGGTTCCGTCAATTTCTATTATATTATTTCGCAGTTCCATCACCTTTGGAAACAATTCCATTAATGCGGATTTATTGTTGAGTTTATTCATTGCCGCGAAGATTTTTAACTCACTGTAAATGTCCATTCCCCGACGGGTAAAGATTGTAATTTTATTTTCGTCCGATGTAAATCCGCAGCTGATCATGCCTATATCGTCACGATTGAAAGTTCTTCTGTTCAGGCTGTATCCGAAAATTTTCTGTCTGAAAGAGAAAGACGAATCAGAAATTTCGGCAATATTACTTCCAAGAAGATTAAAAAAAAGTGTCCAGCTGAATAAAATATTCATTACTGCAAGTATAAAACTTCCGGCATATAGTCCGGGGTTAAACCTGCTCATTGACGGGAATGCCCATGTAAAGAAAAGATAATTAAATCCGAAGATTACAATACCAAAAAGTAATAGTGAAAAAAGTGATTTTCTGCAATACCATGTGTAGACAGATGTATCACCTGTAACTGTTGATTTTATGCTTATAGTTTTCTGATCAGGGTAAACCGGAGCTGTTACTGTGTAGTTCGCTTTTGCGCTATGCAGAATGTCAGCTCCGGAGAGGAGATCGATGTCAATGAATAATAGAAGTGACTCAGCTGTTTTTTGAAGTTCATTTTTTTCATCAGATTCACACAGAAGAATTGAAGAACCGTT
>PGXT01000101.1 GCA_002839285.1 Spirochaetae bacterium HGW-Spirochaetae-5
CCCGATGTGGAATAGATGTTTGATATCTGCCAGTCAAAGGATGTTACTGGTGATAGAGCACGATAAAAAGTTCCCGATGTATGTACAACGACAACTGCGAAAATTGCGATAACCCTAACCAGGTCATAGTGAACCAGTCTTTTATCAGCCATAAAATAACCTCTAAAATTATTAGTACTTTTTTAAAAGTTACTACTTAAAAACCAGCGGTAGATTTATTCTCTGCCGCTCCGAAAACGAGGCGTACATAAAATACCACTACTTTTTTAAGTATTTACTTAAAAAACTGATCTTTTAAATAAATAACGATTTGTAAATTGATTTTTTATTATAATAAAATTTTGTAGTTTATATCAATTTACAGAAGTTTTCTTTTTCATCAGGGGGTATGCTGTTTTATCTCATACTAAATAATGTGCAGCGTCCCTGTTCTTTTATTGCTGCTATAAAATTAAGATTTAAAAAAGATAGCTATATGTTTCTACTAAAGAGTTTATTGATATCAGTTCCTACTGTAAGCAGCACCGGAACCATGATAAGAGTGATAGTCGTACCAAAGAGAAGACCATAAGCCAGCACCAGCGACATATGCGAAAGGAACGGATCAGATCCGCCTATGCCGTAACCGGTGGGCAGGACACCGAGAACAGTTGTAATAGTTGTAAGCAATACCGGCCGCAGTCTTGAAACTGACCCCGATACTATATTTTCTTTAGATGCATGAGAATTACCTGAAAGTTCCTGGATTGAATGTATCAGTATTATTGAATTGTTTACAATAACGCCCATAAGGCCCACCATTGCAATACCGGTCATCATTGAAGTCGGTATCCCGTGAGTTATAAGAACAAAAGCAAATCCGATTAATAAAAAAGGTATTGAGGACATTATAATAAATGGTTTGCTGAAAGAGTTTAACATTAATGCGATAAGAAGATAAATTCCGATAAGAGCGGCAAGCGCTGCAGATGAGAGGCCTGAAAAAATCATTTGTGATTCTACAGGCTGACCGGAAAATTCAACGGCAACTTTATCATCTGAAGGGAATTGCAGTTTGACCTTTTTCATTACCTCAACAGGCGATATCAAACCAAGATCTGTATTACCGAAAATCGTTGTTGCCCTTGAACCGTTAATATGACGTATGCCGGCCTTTGACGGCTGTTCTTTAAGAGAGGTGAACATTGCCAGGTTTATCAGATTACCCTGCCTGTTTGCAACTGGAAGCGTATCTATGAATGTTTTATCAGCTCTGGCACGTTCATTAAGACGGAGCCGGAATTCCAGAGTTTTATCAACTGTAGAAAGTTCTGTTACAACCATTCCGTCAAAAGCGATTCGGAGAGTCATAATAATATCTTCAACTGTAAGTCCGGTCCTTGAGAGAATATCATGGTTTATACTGAGGTTTAATTCATTTTTCCCCTCAACCTCATCAGTTTCAATATCCGAGACACCATTAAGTGAAGCAAGGTATTTAATAACATTCTGTTCTTTCTCTTTTCTTAAATTGTTGTCATTTGATATTAGCCTGATTTCAAACGGTTTTCCCATAGGGGGGCCCAGACGATTAAGATTCATGGTAACTGTTAACTCTTCTGCGGTTAATGTTTTATCAATTTCTTTTTTTAATGAAGCCATAATCTCATCGGCAGTTCTGTTCCGGTCGGTAAATGAGCTTAAGTAAACAAATATGATGGCGATATTATTTTGAGTACCGCGTATTGTAGCGCTTAATTCATTCTGAGTCCCTATTCTTGAACTAAAGCCAACTGTTTCATTAGTCGGCAGGTTTAATAATAATTTTTCTATATCACCGACGGCTTTTTCCGTCTTTTCAGCAGAGGCTCCCTGAGGAAGAGTGATTGAAATTTTAAACCCCTCTGCAGCATCCTGCGGGAAGGCATCTTTTTTAACAAATTTTGCAAGCATCAGTATTGACAGCAGAAGCATTATTGAAAAAAAAGCAAACACCGGATAGCGGAACCGGATAATTTTATTAAGTAATGATTTATATCCGTTTTCAATGCGGGTTACAAATTCCTTTTTTACTGTTTTTTTACTCTTACCATGATGCAGATGTGACGGCAGGATAAAATAACTTTCCAGTAGAGAGATTGACAGTCCGACTATTACCATGAGCGGAATTGCCCAGATAAATTTTCCGGGAAAACCACCGAGTGAAAACAACGGGGAAAATGCAACCATTGTGGTAAGCGACGATGCAGCAACCGGTATCCACATTTTTTTAATAGCTGTGATTGCCGCTTCTTTCGATCCAAGCCCTGCCTCTTTGCCGGAATTAATTTCATCGGCTATGACGATAGCATCATCAACCAGCATACCCAGTATTATAATAAAACCGCCGAGAGAAATAAGATTTAAAGAGATGCCGTAGAATTTCATAAAAATAAACATCCCTAAAAGGGTAAAGGGGATACCGAAGGCTGTCCATACAGCAGTTTTGAGATCAAATATAATAAGCAGTACAGTAAGAACAAGGATAAAACCCATTACAGCATTCCCTGCAAGGAGACTTATTCTATTACGTGTAAGCTGTGATTGATCAAAGAGAACTTTAACATTAATTCCTTCGGGGGGAGTTTCGTTTTTCAGGAGATTGTTTATCCCGTCAACCGTCTTTATAAGATCGCTTGAACCTGTTTTTCTTATAGATAATGCCGCTCCTCTTTTGCCATTATTTCGTACTATAAGATTCATCTCTTTCGGAATAACTTTCAACGCAGCTATCTGTTTAAGTTTAATGCCGTAACCTTCGGCATTCATTATAATATTTGTGTCGAGTACATCTTTATAATTGTTGTACTTGCTTAAAAAAACTATTTTCTTTTCACCCACAAAAGATTCAAGGGTACCGCCGGAACCTTCCATGTTACGCTTCTGAATGGAGTTGTAAATCATCCGTAAATCTGTATTGTATTCTCTAGCGAGAACAGGATTAACAAGAATCTGCACCTCTTCATCAGGGAGTCCAATGAGGGTAACTCCGGCGATACCGGGAAGTTTTTTTATTTTAGATTCAAGTTTATCAAGGTAAGGTTTCAGTACTTCATATGATCCGGTATATGAAACTTCCATCACGGGTACATCGGAAGAGGTGAATTCGCTGATTGACGGTTTACCTTCAATCTCTTTTGGAAGATTGTCTATCGCTGCAAGCGCATTTTCAATTTCGTTGTAAAGTTTGCGGAATTCTTCAGGTGTGGCATTATCGTCAGCCTGTACCTCTACCCGCGATACGCCCTCTTCAGAAACTGATAAAATCTCTTTAATACCTTCTACTTCTTCCAGGGCATCTTCAATAGGTACAGCAATATTAAGTTCAACATCCCCGGCGGAAGAACCGGGGTATATTGTCTGTATAATTACTTTATTCATCGAAATTTCAGGAAAGCCCTCTTTCCTCAGTTCAATAACGCTTTTGATGCCGAGACCGATAACCGCAATTACAATAATATTTACAAGCATTGAGCGGTTTAAAAAAAATTCTACAAGTCTATTCATCAGATTCCTCTTATGTTTAACTACAATTGAGGCTTATGCATGCAGTAATTATTTGAACGATATTTGTCATAATAATCATACATTAATTAATAATTATAACAATGACTTAAGTCAATAAGTGAATTTTTTTAATTGCTTAAAACTGAAAGGAGAATAATGCTATTCTCGGCCGGTACGGGGCAGATATAAAAGCCTTCGGAATTTTATGTCTTAAATCAAATATGGAAGGTTGAGTATACAGTAATACTTCTTATGGGGTTGAAAATTCTTTGGTTTATCAGATGAATAAATATAAAACTAAAATCTTTACTTCACTGCATAAATCTCAATAGTATCTGAAAATCCTGTAATTGAAGTGTAAATTCTGTAGATCATTTCGAATGGTTTGTATAAAATATTTTTTCTGCTGACAACTCTCTCGGGATGATAACCGCATTTTACGACTTGGACTTTTCTGAAACCTGTATTTTTAAGAATCTTTTCTGCACCTTTTGGAGATAGATCGATCCGATGGTCCTTCGGGTGAGTCTTTATCCACTCCTCACGGTTCAGATAAAACATCGGACCGAAATATGATGGAACCGCCATGGCGAAGACTCCGCCATCATTCAGCATAGTATAAATTCTTTCTATTGCAGCTAGAGGGTCCATTAGATGTTCGATAAAAAACCATGAAGTGATGATGTCAAATTTATCGTTAATTTCTGCATCTTCGAATGATGAGTTAATTACATCAATGGAAAAAGTTCTGCTGCAGTAGTCCGAAGCAAAATCTGAAATTTCAATCCCTTTAAGTTTTGTTATCCCCTTATCCTTCGCGGCTTTAAGAAAAAATCCTGCTGCACTTCCGAAATCTTCAATGTAGGTTTTCCCGTATTGCCCCTGATATTCTGAAATAAAGTAATCCCTGTCGTATGACAGGGATTTACAATTTACATTGAAAATTAAACTGCACTCCCGGCATTTATGCAGGTCTATGCTGATATGTTTATCTGAGGATTCTCCGCAGATAGGGCAGTTTAAAGAATTTATGTTCATCTGGTTCTGGTTTTTCTTTTGGCAGGTTCTACAACAACGGGAACGCCTCTGATCCTGGCGCTTTCAAAAGAGTGCAGTACAAGTTCTGCGTACTGTTCAGGTATTTCAAAAAAAGCATAGGTCGAGTGGATGTCAATTTTGCCGATAGTCTTGCCGTCAATTCCGGATCTCTTTACAACTTCACGTATAAGATCACCCGTTGATATGTTCTGATTTTTCCCCACATTGATGAATAAGCGGGCACGTCCATCTTTGACGTCTTCAAAAACAATTTTTCCGGTTTCGGATTTGTTAAGGAGTCGTTCAGCATTGATGTCGAGTTTTGAAATGTCACCGAGCATTTCTTTAAGCAGGGCAGCGGCTATTCTTTTGGTTCCGCCGAAGAAGGGGAGCTTCTTCTTCATCACTTTCAGGAGTCGTTGATAATCGTCCAGTTCTTCAGAGAGGGCGCACTCCAGAATTTTTTCCAGTTTTTTTTCCTGATTCATTTTAAAAAATTCCTCACTCAAAGGTAGGTAGTTATTAAATATATTGATTCGAATATGCAGAATCAGCAATGGTGTATTCTGTAATTAAAAATAGCAAGTAATTTTCGATAAATTAGAGTCATCGAATTAACTTTGGGTAATCCCCCACTTCAGGCGCAGCGCGAAGCGCTGTGCCCCCAAAAATAAACTGCTACATTATCTTTTTGACTTTGCAATGGCAATAATTGTTTGACTTATAATTATTACATTAAACTAATTCTGAACATATTTTTAATAAAACCGGGGATCTGAAAATGAGAAAATATCTCATCGTCTTTTTTACATTTTTCTGCATGACAGGTTTATATGGAGAGTTTGCGCCATGGGATTCAGATTTAAAATCCGGTGATTCTCTTTATAGCACTCACAACGGGAGTAAAAAAAATTCCGGTATTTTAAACGGGGCGCAGGGGGGAGCATTTTTTCTTGTGCGTTTTTTTCAGATTGTAATCTCTCCGCAGGATGGTCCCAACTGCAGGCACATTCCTACCTGCAGCGCCTACGGCAGACAGGCCGTTGTAAAACATGGCGCTTTTCTCGGATCAGTTCTGGCAGGGGACAGAGTTTTGAGATGTAATCCATTTTATCCCCCTGAAAAAGACCATGTTCCGGAGAAGGTTTTTGCCGAATGAAAAAGATCTCCATTGGGCTTTTGTTAATTCTTTTTTCTATAAATATATCAGCTTCAGATAAAAATGTTTTTCGTGAAAAACAGATCAAGTTTATTAAAGAACTTTATCAGAGCGGAAGATATTTCGACTCTATTGCCGAAACAGGTAAGCTCCAGGTTACAGAAAAAAAACCGGAAATTGAATATTTTATTTACTCTAATTATTTTTCAGCGGGTCAATACGACACTGTTATATATAATTATACTCCGGATTTCACCTCCAATGAATTGCAGTTCACGTCTCTTCTTCTCCTCTCGCAGTCCTTTTTTAAAAAAGGACTGTACATGGAGAGTTATGAAATTCTGAAAAATTCTGAATACAGCAGTCTCCCGGAAAAATATATTTTTACCATGTTTCTTCGAAGAGTTGAACCACTAATTCTTACAGGGGAGACTTCAGTAATTGATGAAGAGATTCTAAAATCAAAAATATTTTTAGAAGATTCATATAACTTCACTAAGCTCAGAGAGGAGCTTGAGCAGTATAAAAAAGAGGGGCTGAAATCACCCGGTTACGCCGGATTGTTATCGGCTGTTGTTCCGGGTCTCGGGCAGTGCTACGCAGGTTATCCCGGGGAGGGGCTAATCTCTCTTCTTTCAGTGGCCGCCACTGCCGCTGGAGGCGTCTATATGAAAGACAGGGGGAGGAGGGGGGCATCGTACACAATGTTTTTCTTTTCGGGATTATTCTACGGAGGGAATATTTATAGCGCTTATAACGCGGCGGAATTCCGTAACTCCGAATTGCTCCGGAGCAGGCATAACAGCGTTGTTTCAAAGTACGGATCTTATAGCTCCGGAGATTATATCGATTTAGAGAGTGTATTCAGGTGAAGAGATTTCTGATTTTTCTATATTTTATCTCTTCTGCTCTCACTGCCCTATCGTCAGAAAAGGGGATAATCGATCTTGCCGATTATCATTACAACAGAAAAGAATATTATTATTCAATCACCGAAAGTATGAGGTATCAGTATTTGTATCCCCGGGGTGAGCTCTATTCACAAAGTATGCTTATAACCGGTAAATCCTATTACAAGGGCGGGGATAGCGGGAGAGCGCTCAGCGTTTTCTCAGAGTGCTATAACAGGTTTACAGATA
Source organism: Spirochaetae bacterium HGW-Spirochaetae-5 (assembly GCA_002839285.1). GTDB lineage: Bacteria > Spirochaetota > UBA4802 > UBA4802 > UBA5550 > WRGT01. The sequence continues at coordinate 6,862 of PGXT01000101.1, forward strand.
GTGAAGCAGGGGAGAGGGCACTTTTCTATTCAGGATTGATTAGAATTGATTCTGAATCATACAATTATGCCGCAAAGAATTTCAGGGAATATAATTATGTTTATAATAATGGAATATTTCTGGAGGAATCAATAATTAACTTATCCCTTGTCTATGCTCTTGCCGAAAATTATGATGAAGCGGGAAAAAAAATAGCCGGATACAGAGAAATTTTTCCCGAAGGGAAATATATAAAACAAGCTGAAGAGTTATCGGTTCTGATAAAAGAAGCTGAATCGAGACCGGAAAAGAGTCTGCTCGGAGCAGGATTGCTCTCTGCGGTGGTTCCGGGCTCGGGTTATTTCTATACTGAAAATTACATGCTTGGCATTTTCTCTTTCGGTACAAATGCCGCACTGATTTACGGGATTTACGACGGATATAAAAAGAAGAAACAGTTTCAGATGATCTTCTTTTCTGTAATAGAGTTTTCTTTTTATAATTATTCGCTGGCCGGTTCAATAAAGAGCGCTCATGAATATAATGAGAATAAAGATTTCAAAAAAGAACTTGTTCTTAAATTTAAATCTGAATTTTAGTTATTATTTTTTGTTTTTAAAATTTGATTTTTCAGCTGTTAACTATTAAACAAGGTTTTGTCATTTCGAAGAAGCGATAGCGACTGAGCAGTTCGACAAGCTCACTGACCGTATCCCATGGTTGCTGAGCTTGTCGAAGCACTCACCCGTAAAATTGACAGGGGTTCGAAATGACAGACTCTAAACATTTCGTTCGTTTAATGGTGTATCTGTTTTAAAAATGATGTAACGTAGTCACGGAGGATTTGTGGAAAGAGCATCATATAAGTTTGACTCACTTGAAAGCATTAATCCTGAAAAGAGTCAGCTGATAAATTTTGAGAAGATCATAAAGAATGAAAGCCTTGAAGATGTAGCGGAAAAGCTTGTTGAGTCGACATTTGTTGAGCAGCATTTCATGAGAAAGGATGCTATTGACCGTCTTCTGGATTTTACGTTCTTCAAGATACAGACCGGTTCATTTCATGTAATACATATGGCATATCCCACAAAGAGGATGCACGATAAAGAACTTGAGTCGCGGATTACCCGTCTTATCAATGAGTATTTATATCCTGAAATTGTGCTGAGAATACTGAAATTTTTTGCGCGTAATATACACAATTCCGATACCAATCTTTATATAGCAAACCTGATCGAATCGGAGTCAATTATACGTTCTGTATATGATACGTTTAAACTTTTTCAGAAAGATATTTTTATTTATAATCCTGAAAAGAAATCGCTGAATGTGAAAATGATACAGCAGTTTTCCCCTCAGTCGGATGTTACTCTCTCTCTGCCGCTGGATGCCTGCGCGCGGTTTAAATATATCCTTGAATTCTTTTATATTAAACAGAAGGTCAGCCACATCTACACACCTGCAGATCTGGTCATGTATAGAGAGGCCGCGTCGTGATGTTCTATTTTTTGTTTATCAGACTTGATTTGTCTTCGGTCTCTTTTACAAATATATTCATAAAACGTTTTGAATCATTAAAACCCTTTATGTCGTTTAATGAAGGCTTGTGATCTTTAATAAGCCAGTACATTACATCCTGAATATCCAGCGGGCTTGTGTCGACAATGCAGTATTGAAAAAACAGGTCATGCTCCAGAAGTTTCTCCCTGAGATCGTTATGCTTCAACACCAGATCGTCCATTAGTTTGGCAAATCCGACTCTGAGTCCGTCTCTCCAGCAGGCGTAGAAAAGGGTTGTTTCAATTTTTTTATTAATTCTGTTCTGTATCCATAATATTCCCGGGAGTTCCGGCAATACCCGTCTTGCTTCGTATTTATCATATTCAAAAAGACGTGACCATTCTATTGAGTAGTAAACATCCTGTCCTCTGATATCTTTTTTCATTTTTATTACCCGTTTACTCCATTTTTTTTATAAGCTGGTTGAGTTTTACCAGCAGTCTGGTGCTTCTTTTTTTTATGTCTGTACTGTTAAGAAGCTCAATTCTTAATTTATAATCCAGTACAAAATAGTTTGCTATGAAATCAGTAATCTGATTCAGTTCAAACAAAAAATTCATAAGTTCAATCAATCTGTCCGATTCCTGAACGTTTATCAGAAATACCAGTTCCTGGGCTTTCTTTCTGAGCTCTTTCAGCAGTTCCTGATCGGAGCTGCCGTTGTCCGATTTAATAATTTCATAGGAAGCTTCATGAATCCCCTTTATTTTCTTTACACGTACTCTTGATAAACCTTTAAGGTGAAGGTTTATTTTCAGTTTGCCGCTTTCTATTTCCAGAATTTCGGCAAAAGTTGCAACACGCCATTTAATCAGGATAATATCAAAGATATTGCGGGTGGGGTATACAATAAGTCTGTCCCCTTTTTTGAGGTTATCGGAAAATGCTGAGCGGCTCAGCCGTACGTTGGTTGTACAATGAGGGAAAAGAACTTTTTTATTGATGAAGAATAATTTTACTGTTTCCTGTTCCATTGGTTTATTATACTGTTTATTATAATATTATACATTTTTTTGTTATAATTCTGTTTGTAAGGTGATTGGAATATAGGGCTTTCTGATGGTTATATTCATATTATTGTAACTCTCAGTATAAAAAAAAGATTGTAAAATTTGTCAATATGTATATTTTAAAATAATAATCAGTATTGTATGTGACAGTTTATTTTTCTGGGGGCACAGCGCTACGCGCTGAGAATGAAGTGGGTGATTGCCGGAGCAACGCTCCCGTAGTCACCCAATTCCGGCGTATGCTGAGCATACGCCCGGCGAAAACTAGGTTTTAATGCATTGCAGATTATACTTGAGGGGAAAATCAGTCAATTAATAACACCTGCAGTTTTTTAAGAAACAGGAAAAAATCAAGAGGTAATAGAATGTCAGATAAAAGAAAAAGTGAAAGGATAAAAAAAGATGTTAAATCGGAAGTAATCGCAGAAGAGCATGTTTCTTTCAGTTCAGCGGTGGACTTGAGCAAAGGGGGTATCTTCATATCAACGCCCGAGCCTCTCGGAAACGGTTCCGAAGTAAGTATGTCTATTCATATTCCCGGTCATGGAGAAATTGAAGTTAAGGGTGTTGTGAAATGGGTCAGGTCTGAAGAATCAGAATCTGATAAAGCCGGTATGGGAATTGAATTTGTAAATGTAAGCAGTGATCTCAAGAAAAAACTTGAAGATCTGGTTAAATAAAATATTCAGAATAATTTAAATACGGCTTCCGCCATAAGCTCATAACCCTTTTCGGTAGGGTGGATACCATCGGACTGAACCAGAAGAGAATGTCTTATGCCGGAAGAGATTTTTTCACTCCAGTATTCGTGAACAGCAGCAACAGGGAGATTGTATCTCTCTCCGCATTGAGATATCATATTATAGAACTCATCGGCAATTTTATTCTCTTCCGGATTCAGCAGGGCTACTGATGTAAGAAGGGCTATTTCCGCTCTGGAGCTCTCTCTGATTTTTAATATTATCGATTCAATATTTCTTTTAAAATCCCCGGCAGAGAATCCTGTATAAGCATCGTTAAGCGCGAATTGAATGAAAACAAGATCGGGTGACAGTCTTAATACATCGCTTTCAACTCTTCTTAATCCGTCTTTTGCCGTATCGCCGGGGATTCCTCTATTCAGTATTTTAAATTTCGCCAGAGGATATTTTGTCTGAATCATGGTTTTAAGATAATCGAGAAATCCCCGTTCAGTCATCCATCCGTAGGTCAGAGAATCCCCCAGTGCAGCAATTTTTATCTCTTCACCGGATGTCAATTTTTCTAAAGATTCAGTTAATTTCATCTGTTTCCTCAATTTGGATTATTTTTTATTCTTATCCATGAAACTCTTTTAGCGGGGTTGCAGGGGCGGCAGCCCCTGTGAAAAGCCCCGCAGGGACTCTTATTTAAAAAAATATGTTTAAAAATGTATATTTTTTTTCATTAATTTTAATAATATTATTGCTTTTTGCATGATTTAGTATAAAATATAAATACAAGCTTTATATTGTATAAAAAATATTATATGTTTTTATGTAATATATTAAACAAATATTAGAATTAAATAATAATTACTCATTTTTTTAATTTTTTTACGGCAAATTCAGTTATTTTATTAGAAATGTTTAAAATTTCGTATATTAATATAATTAAGAATCAGAAAAACTTGTATCTGCTTACAAACTGATGGAGAAAAAATAGCACCGGTTTATGAGCTGTTACGAAAACTTTATCGAATTGAAGTGATATAAATTTCAGGAGAATTGGGATGAAAATTGAAATAACTATTCTTGGTCTGCTTATGGAGGGGAATCTTTACGGATATGAGATTAAAAAGAAGATAGTCGAGAGGCTGGAGGATTATGTAGATATTAAATTCGGATCTATTTATTATGCTATAAAAAAATCTGTTGAAAACGGCTGGGTTAAAAGAGTCGGAACAGAAAAAGAGAGCGGGAACCCGGAAAGATATGTTTATGAAATTCTTCCTGCCGGTAAAAAGCATTATAAAAAACTTTTAAAACAGTATTTTGATACAAATTTTATACATTTTGATGTTGATATAGTTCTTATGTTTTTTGATAATCTTACTGAAGAACAGAAAGAGCAGTTTCTTGAAGAGAGAACATCACTCATCAAGGATAAAATAGACAGTATTAAAGATAAAATTGAAAAAGATGCAGTTGATAATTCATACAGGCATATACTGTCATATCTGGAACATCACTTAAAGGCTGAACTCGGCTGGCTGAAGACTCTGAAGAGTTCATAAAGAGCGGCTGTTCTTAATTATAGTTCCTCAAGAACAGGCTTGAGAAATTCGGCGTCTTTTTTGTAGATTATTTCTGAAATATCATTTTTTAATTTGCCCAGATCCGACTTCAGACGCTCGACCTGGCTCAGTGTTTTATCTTCTCCGCCATCATTGTTAAGATGCTGATCGATTAGTGATTTGTTTACTGTGCTGATTTTAATAATATTGTAGTAATGTTTCTGGGCGAGTGAATAAGTTACGTTTTTCAGGAGATCACTCTGTTTTTCGCAAACCTCTTTTAATTCCTTCTTTTTGATTACAGTAATAACCGTATTGTTTTTAGCTTTTAATGTTGCAGTTCTCTTTTCATTCAGGAGAAGTGCCATCTCTCCTATTACGGTTCCCTGTTTATCGATTGTGGCTACTCTGTTCCCGCCGATTTCAACATCGATGGAACCAGTCTGGAGTATGTACATCTCCTCCCCGGCTGTATTCTCTTCGCATATTATTGATCCGCGGGGGTACTCTATCATTTTGTCCGATAACTGATTTGATGATTCGATTGTGATGGAATCCTGTGACCGGCAGAAGGCTTCACCCCTTTTGTAATTAAGAGATGTAAAATATTTTTTTACTATATCGTTCAGCCATGGAAGTTTTCTTTTTTCGTATTCCTGATTTAATTTAAAAACAGCCTTGTAGTACTTTATGGATAATTCGCGCATCTGTTTCTCTTTACCTTCGAGAGATTCGATGTTTTTATTGATAATTTTATTTGTGAGTAAAACCTGTTTTGCAAGGACAATTGAAGCATTTATAAGGAATGAGAAAGTTTCCATACCGCTGATAAATTTTTCTACTGATATTTTTTTTACTGAAGCGTCCTTTGATGCTACGGCTGTTTCAATTCTGGGGGTCTGCTGATGAAGCAGGTGATTCATTATCAGTTCAGTTGAGCCTATGATGAGATTATTCCCTTTCACAGCATATTTGTCCATATTGGAGGCATACATATAGATACTTCCGCTGCTGAGGAAATATGCACAATCCGGTTCAGAGTTAACTGTATATAATTTTATAAATTCTTCAGACATGATTTTTTATCAGGATAATAATTTGTCTACTAGAGTAAGAAGTTCTTCTTTGTTAAAAGGTTTGGTTAGAAAAACATCAGCATTAATTTTTTCATCATTCATTTTGATTGTATTTTCATTTAATGCGGAGATTACAATTATTTTAGATTGCGGATACTTACTTTTAATCTCTTTAACGGCATTTATCCCGTCCTTTCCACCCATTGTAATGTCCATTGTGAGGAAATCAGGTTTTACCTTTTCATACAGGTCAACTCCCCCCTGACCATTATCTGCTTCCCCTTCAACGGTATGACCGCCGGTTATAAGTATATCAGAAATAATTTTTCTCATAAATTTTGAATCATCAACAATTATACACTTTGCCATCAAAAGCCTCAATATTTTTATAATAGAAACATTTAAAACGGATAATAATGAATAGTGATCTGAAAAATTTAAGATCCGCAGAGTATTAGTCACTATTAGTAAAATAATATCTTATCATGGAATTATTCAAGTACAAAATATTTTTTATGTAAATTAGATAAAAAAACATCAGTTATTTTTTTTCCGGCAGGTTATTAATTTTATTTAAACTTGACAGTTTTTAATATTATATTAAGTTTAAATTAGTTATGACTAACATGGTTACTGGTAACTACTAAATGGAGCAGTGTATGAATCATTTGAGTAACATAGATGGTTTGAGATTAACAGACTCTTCGTCAGGCTCTGTGGTAAGGGTTGAAAGATTTTCCGGCGGTGAAAAACTGAGAGATAAACTTCTTAGTATGGGGCTCCTCCCGGGGAAAGATATTGAAGTTATATCTGTCCGTAAAAACGGACCGGTTATAGTAAAAATTAACGACACAAGAATTGTAATCGGTCACGGGATGGCATCAAAAATTGTAATATCCCCTGTGCAGAATTAAAATTTAGAAAATATAATCAATAGATAATTATGCGTTACCCGGTTATAGCACTTACAGGAAATCCTAATTGCGGTAAAACTACTCTCTTTAACGCCTTAACAGGCAGTAATCAGAAAATAGGTAACTGGCCCGGAGTTACCGTGGAAAAAATTGAAGGGGTAATGAATCACAATGGAAGTGAATTCAGAATTGTTGACCTCCCCGGGATATATTCTCTTTCGGCATTTTCAGAAGATGAAAGAGTTTCAAGAGATTATTTATTATCAAGAGAAGCGGATCTGGTTGTAAATATTCTCGATGCGGCAAATATTGAAAGAAACCTCTACCTTACTACGCAGCTTATAGAACTTAAAATTCCCATGATTATCATTCTTAACAGAATGGATATGGCAAAATAATACAATAATGCTTAAGGAAAAACTCCATGAGTTAATAGGGAGAGTTAAAGATACATCAAGAAAAGTAGAGTATCCCAATGAGATTGAAGAGATGATCTCTGACTGGAGAGATAAACTGAAAGATTTTTCATCGGAGATCAAAGCTGATGAAAGATGGGTCTCCCTTAAACTTCTTGAGAAGGATCCAATTATTAAAAATCAGGTAATAAGTAAAACAGCTATTACCGGAGAGGAGATAAATCAGAAAATCAGCCAGCTGGAGGCATTGCTTCATGAATCTGCTGATATTCTTATTGCTGATTACAGGTACGGTTTTATCCATGGTGTTGTTCGAAAAGTAGTGGTTAAAAAAACAGACCGTAAAGAGATCACCGACATCATTGACCGGATTGTGCTGAACCGGATTATTGCTATTCCGGTTTTTCTTGTTGTTATATATTTTGTTTTCTGGGTTACCCTGTTTATCGGCGGTGCGCTCATTGAGTTTTTTGATACGATTTCAGGAGCAATTTTTGTAGACGGGACGAGGGAGTTACTCCTCTCTTTCCATTCTCCGGGGTGGCTTATAACGGTACTTGCTGAAGGCGCCGGAGCAGGTATTCAGGCCGTTTCATCTTTTATTCCGATTATTTTTTCAATGTTCTTTATGCTGGCCCTTCTTGAAGATTCGGGGTATATGGCAAGAGCAGCCTTTGTCATGGACAGGGTTATGCGGGTTATCGGGCTTCCGGGTAAGTCCTTTGTTCCGTTAATGATCGGATTCGGCTGTTCGGTTCCGGCGGTAATGGCTGCAAGGACTCTTGAGGAGAAAAAAGACAGGATTATTACGGTGTTCATAACTCCATTTATGACATGCGGTGCAAGACTTTCTGTTTATGTGCTTTTTACAGCTGCATTCTTTCAGAATAATGCTGGTATGATTGTATTGTCTCTCTATTTGGCCGGAGTGATTCTTGCAGTTCTGACCGGAATTTTAATGAAAAAGACTCTCTTCCCCGGTGAAGCTTCATATTTTGTAATGGAACTCCCAATATATAATTTCCCCAGATTCAAGCACATTATTCTTCATACATGGCTGAGGCTTAAACTGTTTCTATTCAGCGCCGGTAAGGTTATTGTTGCCGCTGTAATGATACTTTCTTTTTTTAATTCTCTGGGGGTTGACGGATCATTCGGAAACCAGAATAGTGAAAAGTCCGTGCTTACAAATCTTGGTAAATCCATTACTCCGATCTTCGGTCCGATGGGTATAAGTGATGAAAACTGGCCCGCTTCTGTGGCTATTTTTTCGGGGCCTTTTGCGAAAGAGGCAATTGTGGGGACTCTTAATTCACTTTATACACAGATTGATGAATCGGAAAATCCGGATTCAGAGCGGGAGACCATCGGGAGTAAAATTATCGGCGGATTTGCCTCTGTTCCCGTAAACCTTCAAAAATCTTTCATGGGTCTTCTTGACCCTCTTGGCCTTAAAAATGCAGAAGAGAGTCAGGGGGCAGAAATTATCGGGAGCGGTATGCTTGATAAGATGAGGGGATACTTCGGAAACGGTTATAGCGCCTATGCTTATCTGCTGTTTATCCTTTTATATTTTCCCTGTATTGCTACGGTTGGTGCTGTGTACAGGGAATCGGGCGGGTTTATCGCTTTAGCTCAGGTAGTTTATATGACACTTTTAGCGTGGATTGTTTCAGTTCTCTTCTTTCAGATTTTTTCAGGGCATTCTTTATTCTGGGTAACTGTCTCTCTCTTACTCCTTTCATTAATTGTGCTTGTCTTTTTTATTACCGGTAGAATAATCAGAAAAAAACGGCTTAAAGTCCTTGCTGGCTGATAAAAATCAATGTTTTATGTGAATAAAAATCGGTCTGTGAGGATTTCAGGTATCTGAAATTAATTATATTGACTTTACAGTTGATTTAAAATCTTGTTAAGTAAGTTGTAAAATAGTGAAATAACATTCCGGAATGAAAACCATGAATAATAAAAATAAATCTGCTCTTAATTTCGGTAACCTTATAGTTCTCGGATTGAGTCACAAAACAGCTCCGGTTGAGACTCGTGAATTGTTTTCACTTCCAGGATCACAGCTCTCATCATTTTACGAGAGGCTTTGTGAAGCGGGCGTAGAGGAAGCGGTTTATGTTTCAACATGCAATAGAGTCGAGATTTTTATGACAGCTGAGGATAGCGAATCTGCAGTAGAGACAATTAAAAGGCTCATGGAGTTTTACACAAAACTTCCACACGAACAGTTTATGAGTTCTGTATATACAAGATACGGGACCGACGTGGTAAAGCATCTTCTCTCTGTTGTTTCGTCACTTGATTCCATGGTTATAGGAGAGAATGAGATTACAGGGCAGATAAAGGAATCGTATAAAAAAGCGGTTGAGTCGGGTACAACCGGAACGATAATGAACAGGCTTTTTCACCGGGCGTTTACCACCGCAAAACGGGTCCGGACCGAAACAGATATTTCAAAAAATCCCCTTTCAATCGCATCAATTGCTGTTGAACAGGCTAAGAGTATCTTTCATGATATTTCAACAAAGAGCGCGCTTCTCATCGGTGCAGGTGAGATGGGTGAACTTATTCTTAAATATCTGGTGAAAGAAAATCTTCACAAGATTGTGCTTGCAAACAGAACTTCCGAAAATGCAGAGAGAATCTGCCGCGATATTGATTACAATGCCGATATTATAAGTCTGAATAAAGTCGACCAGGCTCTTGCAGAAGTTGATATTGTAATCACTTCAGTTACTGCACCACACCATGTTATCACTTCTGCGGATATAAAAAACATAATGTTTGAAAGGGGGGGGAAGCCGGTTTTTCTTATCGATATTGCTGTTCCCCGGAATATAGATCCGTCAGTGACAGAGACCGAAAATGTGTATCTTTACAATGTAGATAATCTGAAAGATATTGCTGACAATAATATGAGAGGCAGAATGCAGGA
>PGXT01000277.1:0-3352 GCA_002839285.1 Spirochaetae bacterium HGW-Spirochaetae-5
TAAAAAAGAATTCTTTGGCGGACTCTATGCGGAAATTAATATAAACTATTTTATTCAGGCAGTGGAGGAGGTTATACTTAATGCAATGAAGTATTCTCCTGCCTCTTCAGATATTATAGTGTTGTTTATGGCACAGAAGGATACCTTTACTTTATCTGTTATAAATGATATTATTACCAATGAAAAAGGCCTGAAGGGTATTCCCATGGGATATGAGAATCTTGTCTTTGAACCCTTTTACAGGCTTACCAAGACGGTAAATGACGGCTATCATACCCTTGATTACGGGCTTGGTCTTACCCTTGTTGAAAAAATAGTAACAAAACATGGCGGCAGTATTGCAATAAATAATATAACGGATCATTCAGATATAAAATCCGGCCCGAAGATTAAAGTTGAGTGTTCAATGGTTTTTAAGATTTCCTCCCTATAACACATTCGTGTTAGAAAATTTAACACGAACGTGTTATTGATTTTCCCTGAGATATGAATTATAATTAAACAAGTCTGTTATTTATGACTTATTGTAATTGATAAAGGCTATAATATCCCCGCCGCAGAAGGCGGCGGGGATATTATATTAAATGGAATAAATTATGACTAAGGCTTCTTTAGGTAAAACAATACTTCTTGTTGATGAGGATAAAGATAGTAATCCGGCTATTCCGGAAGCTTTAAAAAACGCCGGTTATTTTGTAAAAAGTGTATTTACCCCGGAAGATGCTGTAAAATACACCTTTGGAAATGATGATGTAAATCTGATATTAATGAATTCCGGAATGGATGGTGCTGAAGCCGCCCGGGTCATACTTGCATCTAAAACTCTCCCTGTTATTTTTATCGCTTCAGGTATTGATAATCAAACAATGGATAAAATCCGCGGAATTACCCGTTACGGAATTTATATCAGAAATTCCGGGGATACTCTGCTGCTTGCATCTGTTGAGACGGCTTTTGAACTTTTTGAAGCAGATGGAAAGCGTTGTAAAAATAGAAGCAGAATAACAGATTATCAAAAATCTGAAAAAATAATCAACGCCAGACTCAGGCTTGTGGAGTATTCACTGAATCATTCACTTGATGAAGTGCTTCAGAAGACTCTCGATGAAGTTACAGATATTTCTGAAAGCCACATCGGATTCTATCACTTCGTTGGTGATGACGAAAAGACTCTCCATCTGCAAGGGTGGTCCACCCGGACTATGAAAGAGTTCTGCAATGCTGCGGGGAAAGGGAGCCATTACGGCGTTGATCAGGCTGGTGTATGGGGTGATGCCGTAAGGGAGAGAAGACCTGTTATCCACAATGACTATGCCTCGCTGCCAAACCGGAAGGGATTACCCGAAGGACACGCACCGGTAACCCGCGAACTGGTGGTCCCCATATTCCGCAATAATAAGATCGTTGCAATTCTTGGCGTAGGTAATAAACATTCAGATTATACAGAGAACGATATTCATATTGTCTCTTTCTTCGCCGATGTGGCATGGGAGATTGCTGAGAAGAAAAGATCCGATGAGGCGCTTGCCGAGAGAGAGAAAAACTACAGGCTTATTTTCGATACTGCCAATGAGGCTATTATATTATAGCCCAGGACGGCGTGATAAAATTTATGAACAGTAAAACCATTGAACTCTTCGGCGGGTATACCGCAGAGGAGATAACCGAAAAACCCTTTATAAATTTTATTCATCCCGATGACCGCAGCAGAGTAGTAAACAATTATATTAAGCGGATCAGCGGGGAGTATGCCGAGACACGATATCCATTTCGTGCTGTTGTCTTCGGTGGTGTTGTCAAATGGGTGGAGGTTAACTCTGTTCTTACCGAGTGGAATGGAAAACCGGCCACGATGAATTTTTATACCGATATTACAGAACAGAAACGAGTTGAAGATGAATTGAAAAAGTCGGAGTTATTCGCCAGTGCGACTCTTGATGCCCTGTCGACCAATATTGCCATATTGAATGAAAAAGGTGTTATTATTGCTGTAAACCGCGCATGGAGAGAGTTTGCATTGAATAATTCCATGGATATTTCCTCATCATGTGAGGGTGTTAACTATCTGGGTGTATGTGATTCCTCTGAAGGAAGTAATTCTGATGAGGCTGAACAGGCCTCTGCAGGGATACGTGAAATTATCAGCGGCAATCAGAGGGAGTTTTCATTAGAGTATCCCTGCCATTCCCCCGAAGAGAAACGATGGTTCAATATGCTCGTTACCGTTGTCGCCCATGAAAATATAACAAAGCGGAAACTTGTTGAAGCGGAACTCCGCTCTCTCTCATATGTCGTGGAGCAGAGCCCGGTCTCTATTGTCCTGACTGATATTACCGGAACAATCCAATACGTCAATCCGGCTGCGGAAAAGACAACAGGTTATTCTCGAGATGAGCTTCTTGGAAATAATCCCCGTGTACTTAAGTCCGATTACATAAAAGGTGATGAGTACAGAGTGCTATGGGAAACAATTACCTCGGGTAAATACTGGAAGGGTGAGTTTCACAATATCCGTAAGGACGGGACTATGTACTGGGAGTCTGCCACAATTTCACCCATATTCGATGAGGATGGCATGATTGAGCAGTTTGCCGCGGTCAAAGAGGATATAACAGAGAGAAAAAAAGCAGAGGAGAAGATTCAGAATCTTCTTACGGAGAAGGAACTGATTCTGCAGGAGGTTCATCACCGTATAAAGAATAATATGAATACTATAAAGGGACTTTTATATCTTCAGGCCATTGAGATGAGGGATACCGCTGCGGCCGGAGCTCTTCATGAAGCATGCAAATATTGTATTCCCTATGGGGATTATTGTTAATGAGCTTCTGACAAATATAATGAAGTATGCCTTCATCGGCAGGGAGAGCGGAATTATCACTGTAAGCGCAATAAAGAATGAAAACCGGGTTGTTATTTCATTGGGTGATAACGGCAGGGGGATTCCCGAATCAATCAATTTTGAAAGTTCAACAGGTTTCGGACTTAATCTGGTAGGTATGCTTACATCGCAGATCGGGGGGAGTATAAGGATTGAACGAGGCGGCGGGACAAAGTTTGTTCTTGAGTTTATGGTGTCTGAACCTTGATTAAAGGATTAAGGGATTTTATTGATTGAAATAGTACTGACTTCAGGCTTCGACTCCGCTCAGCCAGCGTGAAATTATGCTCAAAGATCGTCAAGTTAAGCTCCCTGAGCGGAGTCGAAGGGCTGATTGTACTAATTCATTCGTTAATCGCTATAATTAAATATTCTATTCCGGAAAAGTCACTAAATGGAAAATGAAATAGATATTGTCTTCAGTTCTAAATTCAAGGACAGCACTTACTCTGATGATGCATCCGCTGTGCC
>PGXT01000277.1:3365-5774 GCA_002839285.1 Spirochaetae bacterium HGW-Spirochaetae-5
CCTGCAGAACTCTCTGATATTGAAAATGTTCACACCGGGGACTATATAGAAACTGTAAGGAAGAACGGGAAACTTTTCGATATGGCTCTTCTCTCTGCCGGTGCTGCTGTTTCGGCATCTGAATCCGGGATGAAAGGATTCCCGGCAATAGCTATTGCACGTCCCCCGGGGCATCATGCTTCACGTTCCTCGGCCTGGGGATACTGCCATTTCTGTAATATGGCTGTTGCACTAAAGCGCCTGAAGAATCAGGGACGGATAAGTTCCGCATTTGTTCTGGACTTCGATGCTCACACCGGCGATGGTACTATCGATTGCCTGAAGGATTGGAAAGAGGTAAAGATTCTTAATCCAATGGCTGAGAGCTCTGATGAGTATCTCCGGCGTATTGATGAATATACCGGATTGCTGAAAAATATTGATATAGTAGCGGTCTGTACCGGTTTTGATTCTTATCTGCTCGATGTAGGGCGTAAACTTTCGACCTTCGATTTTTATGTTATCGGAAGAAAGATGAAACAGCTTGCTGACAGACTCTGCAAGGGGAGACGATTTGCTGTTCTTGAGGGGGGATACTATCTCCCCGACCTTGGTAAAAATGTAGTATCATTCTGTGACGGTTTTAAAGAGGGAGTGTTTTAGTCATGAGAAATAGTGTTATAATTGATTTTAAATCAAGGGAGGAACTTCACTCTGAGTACGACTGGGCGAATATTACTTATCATGATGACCGCGTCGGTAAAGCCCGATGTAAAATAGATGGAGAGACTTTAACAATTTTTACAATTAATATTTTCCCGGAATTTGCAGGCCAGGGGATCGGCAGAATTTTTGTTGAAGAGGCAAAAGTGAGTTTTAATACAATTATCGCCGATCGGGTCAGGCACAAAGCTATCGGGTTCTGGGAGAAGTCAGGGTTCTGTAATAACAGTGACGGAAGCTGGATATATGTTAATGAGGCAGAGGTGTGAAATTTCGGGTTGTTATTGTCTGAACCTTGATTAAAGGATTAAGGGATTTTCATGATTGTTGAGGGAGTAATCTGTAACATAATCAAGTAAATCCTTTAATCGGGTGAATCATGGTGGCGAATCAAGGTTCAGACAAAATACTTCATCTTTTCCCGCAATGCCACGTAACCCCTCCTAATTTATATAAAAATTAAAACATAACACGTTCGTGTGATGCAAACATAACACGTTTGTGACTGAAATTAATCACGTTCGTGTTATTGTCGGTGCGCCATTAAAGTTATAGTTTAGAGTCATACTATATCTTCAGCGAGAGAAATGTTATGCCAGCAATAAGTCAACAAAACAAACAGGTTTCAAAATCGGAAGATACTTCCGGCAGACAGTATGTGACATTTTCTATTAAAGATGAACTATACGGCATTGATGTAAGGAGAGCTCAGGAGGTTATGAATCTCCCTCAGATTACAAAGGTTCCAAATACAATGCCTTTTATGAAGGGAGTGATTGATCTTCGGGGGAAAATTATTCCTCTCATTGATATGAGAATTAAATTTAAAATCGAAGAGAAGGCATATGACCAGAAAACAGTTATAATAATAATCGATGTTAAAAAAGTCATCTGCGGCATAATTGTCGATTCAGTTTCCGATGTGGCAAATATGTCTCTTAATGATGTTCAGCATACTCCGCATTTCGCTTCCGAGGTTGATAAAGACGCTGTTTATGGTATAGGTAAAATCGGGGAGAAACTTGTTATTGTCCTCGATGTAGACAGGCTTCTTACTGATGAAGAATTACTATTAATTAAGGCATAAAGGGGCAGCAATGGCATTTACATATTTTTTCAGGGATATGCAGACGCTGGAGATGATCCGCGATTATGCCATCCCCACACTTCGAACAAAAAGAAATATAAAAGTCTGGGACGCGGGATGCGCCATGGGTCCCGAACCGTACTCACTTGCGATTATACTCCGTGAAAATATGGGGAACATGATGTTCCGCAATGTAAAAATTTTCGCCACCGATATAGACGGGAGCAATCTCTTTCAGAAGATTATCGAAAGCGGTGAATATCCCCGTGATCAGCTGGAACGGATCCCTAAAGATATTTTTTATAAATATTTTTCACCGGTTGAAGGGACGGACAATTACAAGATTTCAGATGAGATGATAAAATCTATTAAGTTTATGAAGCACGATCTTCTCTCTCTTAAGCCGGTATCGGATAAGTTTGAGCTTATAATGTGCAAGAATGTTCTTCTTCATTTTACATATGAGCAGCGGGTGGAAGTGATAAAAATGTTTTACGATACACTTATCGACGGCGGCTATTTTGTGTCGGAGCAGACACAGAAGATGCCTCCCGAGCTGGAGGAACATTTCAGGCAGGTGGTGCCGAATGCGCAGGTTTTTCAGAAGGTGGTGTGACCTC
>PGXT01000278.1 GCA_002839285.1 Spirochaetae bacterium HGW-Spirochaetae-5
TACTGTAAAATCACCCCAGTTTGCAGGATCATTTTTTGACAACTGAGCTTCAGGGGAGAGAAGAAAATTCTGAACAACCATGGCCCCCTCTTTATTTGCTGCATTAAATGGAATTGCAGTAAAGTGGGTATTGTAAATCGATCCCTCTCTCATTACAAAAGTTTTCACTGTAGACGGATATCTCCCTGCAAGTATGCGGTTCTGGGCATCGGCCTGGTTATAGTTCATATTTATCAGAACCTCTCCTCTCTCAAAGAGAGTGTCGAGTGCTGCAATATCTTTCGGATAGTTCGCGCCATTATTCCACAGGTATGGAGATAATTCAGTCAGGTATTTAAGCCATGAAGATTTAGTCTGATCAAATAAAACTTTATCAAACTTCCCTTCGTACTGTTTATGACCACCCGTTTCTGAATAGAAAACCTGCCGTATAAACGCCGAAGCTGTAAAGTCAGGCGGCTGAGGGTATGTAAACTTCCCGGGATTATTTTTCACCCATTTTAGAAGTTTCTCGTAAGAATCGGGAATATCGGTCAATTTAGCAGAATCATAAACAAAGACAAACTGAGCTCTGCCGTATGGAACCTCGTAGCCTTCAACAGGAAATCCGAAGTCATACTTCACTGTTTCCGGATCTACAAATGCTGTAAAGTTCGGAAGCTTATCCGCAACGGGACCCCAGAGGAGTCCATTCTCTTTAGCGTTTTTAAAATTTTCGCCGTTTATCCAGATTATATCCATGCTCCCCTTAACAGACCCTGCATTCTTTTCCGAAAGGAGTTTATTTACAAATACCGAAGCATCAGCCGGAACACGGACAAGGGTAATATTATATCTCTTCTTGACTTCCGGCGCGACATAACTATCGACCCATTTGTTGACCGCGGATGAGCCCCCCCACATTACAAAGCGCACAGTGCTGTTCTCCGCTTTTTTTATAACTTCATTGAAATTTGCACTTACCTCACTCTGTTTTTTAGAACCGCATGAGACCAGCAGCAGTAACAGCAAAAAAGAAATAATTTTTTTCATTCTCTACTCCTTGAATTGATGATAATATATCTCTCCGCCGCCCCTGGCGGCGGTGAAAATAGTAAGTAATTACTTAGCTTAGCTTATAGCATTTTACGAAATGTTTAGAAAATGTCATTTCGAACCCCCTTCAATTTTTCGGGTGAAAAATCTTATTATATCCTGATAAATTAACTGTATAATAAAGATTTCTCAGTCGCTATCGCTTCTTCGAAATGCGATGTATTGAGCTTGTCGAAATGACAGATTATAAACTATTTCATTCGTAAAATGCTATAGTAATATTAAGCGACTCATTTATGAGTCACTTGAATTGAATAATCTGTTCTATAGTAATTTTCACATTTTCATTTTCGACAAAGCTTCCATTTGTATTAAACGATCGAAGCTCAATATCTTTATACTTAACAGTCAC
>PGXT01000279.1 GCA_002839285.1 Spirochaetae bacterium HGW-Spirochaetae-5
TTTATTCTTCTCTTTTGCAGGAATTGCCATATTCCCTCCGACAAAATAGTGAGTAAAGATATGCTCCCTCTCTACCCCTCCGGCAGCGGCTGTTCCGGGATTTTTCGGCCTGGCGACTGAGCCTGTCCCGGGGTGACCGGGCCGCTGATACATATGGCAGTCCTGACACTGAACACCCTGTTTTTTATAAGGGCTCTTCTGCCATTCCTGATATGTTGTTTCAAGCCATACGCCGGTTGTAATATGCTTTACATCATGACATGTTCCGCACATCTCTGACTTAGTATGAAATTCTGAATATTCAGACTTATGATAATCCGATTCTGAATCTTTAAAAGGCCCCCTTTTCACTCCGGGATCCTCCTCGCCGTTTCCGGGATTATATTTATATTTTGCATTATATACTGCATACGCTCCTGTAATGGAATGGCAATAATCGCACTGAATACCCTCTCTGGCAATTTCAGCAATTTTTGCCCTGTTATCCGATGTTTTCAGAGGATAACCGGTTATATATCCAACGGGAGTGTGGCATGACTGACAATGTTCAGCCTCTTCAATCTCGTCTTTATCGGTGAGCCCCTTAAGGCCGGCATTGGCAACTTCTGTATAAATAGGATCATGGAGAGCAAGATTATGCATTGAACCTTTCCATTGGGAATAAATTTCATCATGGCATCCGCCGCATGTTTCGGGAGAGATAAACTGTGAGAGCTGATAATGCCCTACTTTTTCAGATGACCAGGCATATACTATAAATGCGCATGAAACGGCTATGATAATAAATATAAATTTCTTCATGACAGATTCCCTTCCAGATAATTTTTTCATTCATTAAAAAGTAAGTATGAATTTCCGACTTTAAACAAAAACAGTTTCAACAATACTCTGAATGCTGATACAACCGCACCGGCTTCAGACTTGACCCGAAAAGCTGTAAAAAAAATTTTACATTAAATTTTAATTTAAAGACTTTTTTTTGGAAACTTTTATTGATTTTCCAGATACTATAAAATAGTTTTGAATATAAAACAATAAAAAAATAGAAAGAATGGTATTAGAATTAAATTTTATTTTTCAGGTTGCAGCGCATTACGCTGCGCCTGAAATGGGGGTTTACGTGGGCGCTGCCCCAATGTCATTAAGCTAATGAGATTGGGGAATCCCAGAAATTTACACGCGGCCCCCTAAATCCCCCGGAGGGGGACTTTAAAACAATATCACAAAAGACATTCATTTTAACCTATTTTTTAAAATAAATGTCTTTTAAGTCCCCCTCCGGGGGATTTAGGGGGCTTGGCATTTGGTGCTACAAAATGATGTATGACGAATTCACAATCTCTTTACTAAAATACTATTATATCGGGAGGCGATATTGAAAGCTGTAAAAATACGTGAAAACATATACTGGGTCGGCGGTATAGACTGGAATCTGAGAAACTAGATGATCGAGCGCATTTCATCTGTAATCGACCCGAAGAAAATTGATTATGTAATTTCAAACCATGCCGAAATGGATCACTCAGGCGCAATGCCCGACCTGATGAAGCTGATCCCGGGAGCAGAAATTATAGCCACTCCAAATGGTGAAAAAGCTCTTAACGATCATTTCAAAGCAGGCTGGAAATGCAGAACCGTTAAAGCAGGGGATACTCTATCAACAGGAAAATATAAGTTTTCCTTCTATCCCGCACCTATGGTACACTGGCCCGATAATATGCTGACATTCATGGAGGGGGAAAACATACTCTTTTCAAATGACGCCTTCGGACAGCATCTTGCTACATCTGAACGGTTTGATGATCAGTATAATCTTCATACAATTATCGAAGAGGCACGAAAATACTATGCAAACATAGTTCTTCCATATTCTGTGCAGGTACAGAAGGCGCTGGCGGACCTGGGGAGTCTTAAGATTGATATGATTGCCCCCAGCCATGGAATTATCTGGCGGGAGAACTGCGGACTGATTATTAACGAATATGTGAAATGGTCAGCCGGCGAAACAAAGAAGAAAGCTCTGATTATCTATGACACCATGTGGAACTCCACCGCTCTGATTGCTGAATCTATCGGATCGGTTTTCCAGGATAAAGGTTATGACATTAAGATGTTTAATCTTCAGATGAACCACATGTCCGATATCATGACAGAGCTTCTTGAAGCTGAATATATATGTGTCGGATCTTCCACTCTTAATAATAATATGCTCCCCTCCGTAGCGGGATTTCTTACGTACATGAAGGGTCTTGCTCCTAAAAACAGAAAGGGTCTGGCATTCGGCTCATTCGGCTGGGGCGGCCAGGGTGTAAAGCAGGTACATGAAGCACTTCATGGATG
>PGXT01000280.1 GCA_002839285.1 Spirochaetae bacterium HGW-Spirochaetae-5
GGTATTCCAATAGTGATTCAGGTTATCCAGTTGCCGGCTACTGGAAGAATGGAGTATGGGTGGGATTATCTGATGGGAAATATTATGCAGAGGTCAAATCAATAGTTGTTGTACCCCATGCTGAAGTATGTAATTGATGTTTATTAAATTTTTAATTCAAGCTCAACATCCGTGTTTCGCTTGTACAAAACTTATTGTATTTGCGCTTTCAGCATATAACAAAGCTTACCTGCGGCGCTCGGAGTACCTCGCTTGGGCTTCGCCACATTGCGCAAAAGGCCGCGCAACGTCAGGTAAGCAAGACGTTATATGAAAGTCGGCTCAACTTTTTGATAGGAGAAAAAATATGACAAAAAATGATCCTTTCCGAACTTTATTAAATCAATTCAATGCATTTAATTCTTTGAGTAAAAGTTTTCCGATGAACTCATTTGCATCAGAAATGACAAAAAGAATAACTGCACTCTCTGGTCTTAACGTGAATACATTCACTACTGACATGATTGCAAAATCACTAGCATCATACTCTTTTCCAAATAACACTTTCGTGTCGGCAATGATTACACAATCAAAAGCTTTTTCTGCAACTTCAATGAATTCGTTTATTCCCGACATGGTACTTAAATCACAATTTTCAGCAATACAAATGAAACCTTGGATTCCCGAAATAGCTGCAATGTCTAAAACATTTTCAATTGTCGATACGAAAACCTTTTACCCAAATATGACAATAATGTTCGATACGTTATCAGCCCTTCAAATGAAACCAATTTTCCCACAAATTCCGGCAATTACAAATTTAATTAAAAAATCAAATTCGCTATTAACAACATACAATGACGTAATATCATTAAGACTAGGACTTGAAATTGATTCAGGCGATGACAATAAAGTTATTTCGATAGCGAGTGGAATTGATGAAGAATTTACATATGTTAAAAAGGATAAATTGAGTTTAGATTTTTATTTACAAATTGTTTTAGCATTACTAATATTTGTACGCAGTGAATATTCAGCTATAAAGGATAAAGATGAAATAATAAAGACTATTCATGGTACAGAATCTCGTATAGTAAGTGAAGTAAAGAAATTAGAGACAGACTTACTAATTGGCACACATTATGTGATCATTCGCCAAACTTTTGGATACGATTATCCAAATTCAGAAAAAGCGTTTAAAAAACTAATACTTTACCCGAATCAAAAAGTAAGATTAATCGATAGTAAAGGCAAATGGATTTATGTTGAATATTTTAATCAATTAACAAATCAACATGAACAAGCTTGGTGTAAAAAAAAGTATTCAAAAATAATTTGTGTAAATTGAGCCGACCTTCATATAACAAAGCTTACCCGCGGCGTTCGGAGTACCTCACTTGGGCTTCGCCACATTGCGCAAAAGGCCGCGCAACGTCGGTATATGTTAACCTTAATA
>PGXT01000102.1 GCA_002839285.1 Spirochaetae bacterium HGW-Spirochaetae-5
CGATTTATAAATAGGGGATTCCCCCTTGCTTATAAAAGTTTTTTCCCCTATTTACAGACAGTTTTTTACAGGCATTCTATGGGAGACTAAATCAATTAAGAACTGAGTAAATGCCCGGACCGATCAAGTCCTGTCATTTACTCAGGTATATTATTTTTTTTTAAGGGGTTTTTATGGATATTCCAATTCTGAAATATGTTGTGTCGATGGGGGTGTACTTCATTCTGCTTCTGATTCTGATTGATGTAATGAAAAAGTATTACAAATTTGCCACATACTTCTGGATCGCAACTCTCTTTACTATTCCGCTATGGTTTGTAACGCTGGACGGATGGTTCCGCTGGGTAAAGACTCTGAGTGTCATATTCCCAATTATTCTCGGGGGATTTATCCGTATAGCAGATCAGGAGAGACACCGTAAAGGAGAGGTGTGGAACTTTCTACGTAAAGACTGGGTTGTATGGTTTGTATACGGGATACTCTTTCTGAATATTGCTGAAGCGACATTGAAAGATGTTGCTCTCGGGAACCTGGGGAATGCCTTGTGCGGACTTCTGCTCTGCGTAACTATCCCTTTCCCGAACGGACGAAAGTATTTTAAATTAAGCGAGACCGATAAAAGTACATTTATAGCTTATACAACCGTGGCCTGGAACTTCCTGTACACAACGTGGAATTTATGCTTTGTATATGGTGAAAGCCCGGCATACTTCGCAAGTTCATTCTGCATACTTATGGCTGCAGAAATCTATCCTATTATAAAGAGGAGGCCGGAGCTTTACATTACGGCGCGTATTTACACTCTGGCTGCGCATTTGATTATCAGGGCTTGTTTCCCAAATCTGTTTCTTAACGTGATGAATTCATCCGCATGGTTTAATCCTGAGGTTCTTTATTATTGGGGGTTAGCTAATGGAATACTGATAATTCCGTACACATTCTGGTATGTATGGCAGATACATACGGGCAGGGCGGAAGTAACTTTTTTCCGCGGAAAGTCGCACTCAGCTGCGGGTTGATCTTTTCTCAAATCCGGCAGAGAAGTCCGAACTTCTCTGCCGGTTTGATCCCGTTTTTCAGGACTGAAGTGCAGAAGGGACACAATTTCACAATTTAAGCTAAATATTGAACTGTTTGGATCTCCCTGAAAAATTTCCAGATTTTAGAAGAGATAAAGAGATTGACTTATTTAAATAAATGGCTATTTCTATGACAAATACAGGGAAAGCTGTTTGTTTAATATTTGCACGAAGGCCGGTTTTTGATTTATGCCATTGTCGACAGTATAAAAAGGATGCCAGAAAAATGTTCCTCTTCTTTCATGGTGAGGCTTGCGTGAATTTGATTTAAACTCCAAAAATATTTTTAAAAATGATACAGTTAGTACTTTCTGAAAATATTTAAATCGTCCTGTTAAATATAGATAGTTGAGAATTAACTGTCTGGAGTTAACAGGACGATTCTATATAAGTACAGACATTTAAATTCCGCAATAAAGGTAAAATACTGATGAAGTTTTATTCCATTCTGATCCCGGTTTTTTTATTATAGCTGTAATAGCAATGCCGTTAAAGGCTGTTTCTGAAGAAGAATCAGATACACAAGCTTTTTCAGAAGATAATGCCGCATGGTATATTTATGGAGGATATAATGTCTCTTATTGGACAATAATTCCCAGTGTGTTTTTTGAATTCAGTTATAATAATGAGCCGTATAAAATAAAACAGTTCGGTATAAAAACAAATTATTCTATATTTTCTTTTGGATTAGAATATAACAACAGCAATATCTCTTTTTCTAACGTTTTTACAATAAACGAGAATGATAAGGAAAATCAGAGTCATCTGGCTGAACAATTGAAGATATTTAACGGGTTATCATTTGGAAAGCTGTCAGTTTATCTTTCAGCATCGTATCAGAAATTCAATACTACTGCAACTTCAACTCAGGAAAAGGATATTAACTATTATTCAAAAAATGACGGCTTAATAATAGTCAAAGAGCATGACACAATTGAGTGGTTTACCAGGTATTCAAAATATGATCTTAGATTTGACTATTCAACATCCGATAACGGAATTTTCAGTCTGGGAATAAGATATATGAATTTTGAAGCACCAACTGAAGTTGATATAAGCAAGCAGAATTCTACCACAAGTGGTGGAATTATACTCTTCACAAAAAATAAAATAATCGATCCGTATTTCGGGGTAACATTAAAAAACCGGTCTTCAAACAGTTTCTATTCTTTGTTCTCTGTTTCAGGGAGCATGCTGTTTACATCGTACTATCCTGAGAGTCAATATTTTGACATAGATTACAATAACCCGTTATCATTTGAATCTTTTTCTATTACAGGAGTCTACACTTGCAGTTATGCATTTCATTTTACTGGAGAGCATTATAGAATAGAAACCGGTGTTAAAGCTGAAGCATCCATGGCATCTCTATTGTACGATAGTACGCTTGAAAGGGATATTACCGCCCGAAGCCAGACGGGCGCACCGGTTACGTTTAATACCGGTGATGCAGTAGAACTGAACTTTAGCAGAAACGAGGTATTCTGGGGATATTATATTAAGGCATCATCATTTTTTTAAATACTTAATTACTTCTCCGGAAATTGCAGGCATCTCTGATCAGCTTTTCAATTCATTACCTTGTAAAAAAGGTTTTCGTAATTATTTAAGAATAATTCAATTATATTCTGTATGTTGTGGTGTGTTTGATGTTGGTTGAATATTTTTCATGTTAAGTAAAATATGTAATTGATTCGATTGTAATATAACTGTTCTCTAAATATCAATAAAATAATATGGAGTTTATATGAAACAATTTGTAATTCTAATGCTTGCATTTATGCTTTTTTCATGTGCATCCTCTTCCGTTAAGAATAAAGAAACAAAAGCCGGTCCGGCGAATGATTCTGATGTTTTTTTTAATGAGAACCCTGGTCAATATGTTATATATCATGACAAACGCGGGAATCAGGATGCACTTGTTGGTTTTCTTAAATTTAATAAAACTGATTATGTAGCAAGACGATACGATTTGAATTCAGGTCAGGAAATTGTTTTTCAGTTTAATGCTGTAAAAAAAGCAAATGGTGAATTTGACATAAAAGTTGTTAAAGTCTTCAGTGGTAACCAGGAAGGTGTGATGCATTTGCTCACTGATATGTTCAATCTGATTTCTCAGTATGAAGGATATATTAAACAGGGGAAGGATGAGGTTACTATTAAAGATGAATGGAAAGAATTCGGATATACGCTTAATCATTCATATAAAGCATGGGTTCCATTTTTTCGTCTGTATAAAACCGAGATGGCGAAAAATCCAAAAGATACCTTTACATTAATTCTTGAGGGAATATTTAGAAACACCAGGGATTATGAGAACTTTAATCTTAAGATTATTCCAAAGGCCGTAAAGTTTGATGCGTTTAAACTGCAAAAGACCGGTAAAGATAAATCATTTAAGTTTGGAATGTTTGAAGCAGCAATTGATGATAATTGGGAGAAGTCCGGTGTTAGTAATGAATATATACAAAGTTATTGGATAAAGAAGAAAAGTTTACGGGACGCTCACGTTACAATGGAAGTTATTCCATCATCTTTGTTTGGCGGTGAACTGGAATACTTGTCATATAGAGCAATGGGTTTTTCCACATGGGTAATGCCTTCAACTGTCAAAATAGAAAAAAAGAAGAATTTTATTAAAATGATGTATGTAGTTCTTGATCCGGAGACGAAATATTACACATATATGTATGATATCTACATGAAGGATAAAGCAGGTAATTTAAATTCTTTTCATTTCAGCTCATATAAAGACGTTTATGATTTAAATAAAAAATATTTCGATGCAATAATCAATAATCTGAAAATAGTTCAGTAATATTTTTATTCCGCTAAATCATTATTTAATAACAGCATCATCTTACTGTTTATTTTAATGCTGCAGCAGGCATCAAACCGGCTGCAGTACTCATTGCATCTATGTTCAATCTCCATCCGGATATCGATCATACCGGGAGCGCAATAGGCAGAATCTTCCGTTATGTATCAACATACATCCAGCAGGTATATGTATTCTTAATAGTACGATTTAAAAAATCGCGACAGTCGAATAATTATTCGATTAAATGTTTTATTATTATTATAATAGAAATTTTAAAGGGTAAAATTATGCTCTTTGATATGAAATTTTACTTATGTGTAAAATCATCAATATCATTGTAATTGAATTTTAGACAGCTATGGTGAATTCTACATAATAATCAGGATATTAAACTCCAATCCGAAAATAATTCATCTTTCTCTTAAACACCGGAGAGTGATGTTATAACTCTTTGATGTTTATTTTATAAATAAAATTTAACAGGAAATATTATGAATAGATTTTCTAAAACATCAAATATGAAAATAAGCAGGTATGTAATGATAACTTTTGCATCTGTTTTATCTGCCAGCATATTATTACTGGCTGGCTTATTGTTTATATACAGTCCCGGTAAGGCGATTCCATATCTGGATGAGAAGGGGAATCATCTTGAAGGAAGTATTTCTGAAAAAGTTTTTATTGATATCGGGGGTGTAAGGCAGGGGATGTTTATAAAAAGTAAAAATTCCACTAATCCCGTTCTGCTCTACCTTCATGGGGGCTTGCCTGAATACTTCCTCACACAAAATTATCCTGCCGGTCTTGAAGAATATTTTACTGTTGTCTGGTGGGAACAGCGCGGATCAGGAATCTCTTACAGTGATGACATTCCGGCTGAGTCGATGACACTGGAGCAGATGATATCAGATACAATAGAGATATCTGATTGGCTGCGCAGGCGTTTTGGAAAAGAAAAGATTTATCTTATGGGGCACTCCGGAGGAACATTCATAGGTATACAGGCTGCTGCCCGGGCACCGGATTTATTTTATGCCTACATAGGTGTGGCTCAGATATCCAACCAGTTAAAATCCGAATTCCTTGCATATGAGTATATGCTGAATAAATTCAGGGAAAAAGGGGATAGTAAAATGGTTCGGAAATTTGAAGCTGCACCGGTCTCTTTGACCGCCGGTATTCCGGATTCCTATCTCAGGTTACGGGACCCGGCAATGCACACTCTTGGTATCGGAACAACACACGAAATGAACTCTGTTATTACAGGTATCTTTCTCCCTTCGCTTACCTGTCGTGAGTACACTCTGAATGAAAAAATCAACATGTGGCACGGGAAATCCCGATCCGGTGTCAGTATAATGTGGGCGGATATACTTGCAGCAGATATGTCTGTTCATACCCCTGAAGTAAAGATACCGGTTTATTTTATTGAAGGTGTTTATGATTATACATGTTCATACACAGAGGCGAAATTGTATTTTGAAAAACTTAAAGCACCGGTAAAAGGATTCTATACTTTTAACCACTCCGCGCACAGTCCGCATTATGAAGAGCCTGAAGTAATGCTAAAAATTATACGGGAAGATATTCTGACAGGGGGAAACAGGCTTTCGGATAAAAATATACAACGATAGAAAATTGAATTTGGCGTAACTGTTATTACATTCTAAAATTTCAAGTCCTCTATCCTGTTGTTAACAGATTATGCTGAAGCAGGATTAAGAGGACGCTTAACTGATAGTAATCAATCAGGTTATTTCTACATAAAGAATAAAACCGCCCCCATATAAATGGTGTAGAGCATTAGAAAAAGTACCCCTTCAATGCGGTCAATCCTTCTCTCTTTTCCGGTAAAAATAAAGAGAAAAAGCAGAAGACTTGCTCCAATATTAACAGACATATCCAGTGCAGATCCCTCTCTTACTATAACCGGATTTACCACAGCAGATACTCCCAGTATCCAGAAAACATTAAAAATATTTGAACCTACGATATTCCCCACGGCAATATCAACATTTCTTTTCATTGCCGCAACAACCGATGTGGCGAGTTCCGGAAGAGATGTGCCGATTGATACAATAGTCAGACCGATAACCCGTTCGGAGATACCCAGCATCTCTGCTACACGGACTGCTGAATTGACTATCAGATTTCCGCCGGTACCTAGCAGTGCAACTCCGGCTATAATCATAAAGGCAGATTTAATTTTTGAATAGTCTTTTATATCTATTTCTTCATCCGATGAGCCCTTTTTCATCAGATTGAAATTATATGCCAGAAAAATTACGAAGAAAAATATCAATACAATCCCGTCAATTCTTGAAAGTTCGTTATGCGTCCGATTGTCAATTATCATATCAGAAGCAAACACAAGAACAAGAAGAGACGAGATAAAGGAGAGAGGGACCTCCATCCATGTGGTATTGGATTTAACCGTAAGAGGATAGATTATCGATGATATTCCCAGAATAAACAGAATATTGAAAATATTACTTCCGAGTATATTTCCAAGAACAATTCCCGAGTTCCCTTTGAATGAGCCGGCTAAATTTACAACAAATTCCGGTGCAGATGTTCCGAAGGCTACAATTGTAAGACCTATAACAATCCCGGGTATATTGTATTTTTTTGCAAGAGAGGATGCTCCATCGACTAAGATTGTTGCTCCGTAAACAAGGATTATAAATCCTACAACAAGTAACAAGATGTTAAGCATAATCACACCAGCCTCATATATTAGTTAAGTTATCTGTCTGAGTCTTATTCAGTTTTTTTGTTAAAACCGGAAACTTCTTTTTTCTTTTTTTTCTCTTTGATTTTTGATATCATCACTTTATCTATTCTAAGACCATCGATATCCACAACTTCAACAGTATATCCGTCTACTTTAAAACTGTCCCCGGTGTGTGCTATATGCCCGGTTTTATCCAGTATATAACCGGCAATGGTGCTGTAGGCGTCATTTCTTTTTCTGAAATCCTTAATGTCGATGAATTCGCTCAATACATCTATTTGAGTTTCTCCATCTATAAGATAACTGTTCTCATTTCTTTTTACAATTTGCGGATCGGACTCTTCACCTATATCCGGAAGGTTTCCGAAAATGTTTTCTGAAAGATCATGAAGTGTAATCATCCCCTGCACAGAACCATATTCATCAATTACCATTGCAAAATGACACTTCTCTTTTTTAAACTTATCAAGAATTTTTAGTGGTTCCGAAGATTCAGGTATCATAATTACCGGTCGCAAAATATTTTTTAAATTGAAATTTTTTTTATTCTTATTGTCAATATAGTCTTTCAGGGTAATAATACCGATTGTATTATCAAGATTATTATTGCATACTGGGAATTTGCTGTGAGAACTTTCCATAATTTCTTTTTCAATAATATCTTTTTTATCATTTATATCTAGCCAGATAATATCGCTTCTTCTGGTCATTATCTGCTCCGCTTTTCTGTCGAAAAACCGGAAAAGGTTATGATGAATTTCCGCTTCTCGGCCGGTTATAATACCCTCTTTTTTTGCCACTTTAATCATCATTCTTAACTCGTCTTCGGTCAGGCTGCTTTTTTTTGTATCTTTTACGAGCATTATTTTAAGCAGCAGTTTTGTTGATAGAGAAAGAAATGCAACAATCGGGTAAGCAATTTTTGTTAAGATATAAATTACAGGAGCTACAACTACTGCAATTGATTCAGAATTATTCATGGCGAATGTTTTTGGTACAAGTTCACCAATGACGATTGAAAAATATGTGATTAAGGTAATAACGATCGCAAGAGATATTATACCTGCATGAATAACAAAAATGTTGTGAGAGAGGAAAAAACGGGTGAGATCATCCGCAAAGCTTAATCCCCCATATGCTCCGGAGATAATTCCTATTACTGTTATTCCGATCTGAATTGCTGATAAAAATTTCTCGGGCTGATCCAGAAGCTTCAGCGCAAATCTGGCTCCTTCACTCCCTGCGGCGCTTTTATGCTCCAGTCTGGCAGTGCTTGATGAGATCAGTGCGATCTCGCTCAAGGCGAAAAATCCGTTTAAAAGTATCAGTGAAGTAATTATTATCAGTTCCATTTAAACTCCAGGAGTATTTTATAAAATAAAAAAAATAATTTATTCTTTCGTATTGAAATTACTCTGTTCATACATGCTAAACTAGTAAATTCTAATAAATTGTCTACTGATAATTTTAGAAGAGATTGTTGTGAACATGATATTTGGCATGTTTTTTAACAGTTGTTTTCTTAAGTCTGTTTATGATCTTCCCGGGGTCTTTTAAATTTTATTGGAGGAGGATTCTAACTTATCTATTTTGACTATTCTATACTTGACAGTCATTTTTAACAATATATAATTCGAATAAATATAAGCTAAATCCCGGAATTTTGAAGGGGGAGATACTATGATACAGCGAGTAAATGACCGGATATCTATTTTTTTTACAGACGAAGGATTCGGTAAATCCAATTCCATACTTATTGATGATGATACGCGTATAATGATAGACAGCGGTGCAGGAAAAATTACAGAGCAGGCTTTACCTCAGAATGTTGACATTCTTATAAACTCTCACTGTCATCTTGATCATGTATGGGATAACGATCTTTTCGTAAACGCACAAATACTTGCCCATCCTCTTGAGCGTGAGAATTTCAAAGACAATAAAAAAATCGGATCAATTGAGAACTGGGAAAAATATATGAATGAAGATCCCGAGAAATATATGCATCTCATCGGGACTATGAAAGAGTCATTTTTCGGTACCTGGCGTATTGATGATACAATCGATGAAGGGGATGTGATCGATGCGGGTAAAACTAAAATTCAGGTACTGCACATGCCGGGTCATACTTCGGGGCACCTTACATTCTTTTTCCCTGACGAGGGGATGCT
>PGXT01000281.1 GCA_002839285.1 Spirochaetae bacterium HGW-Spirochaetae-5
AAAGTTCATAATCCCTCCGGAAAGAATTCTACGGATAATACTACAGCATATTGATAATGCTGAAAGAATTTAATTTTTTTTAGTTAAAAAAATTGGTAGTAAATTATTTTATAAATAAAATAATAACTCCATCACTTCAGGAAAAACCGGATAACATGCGCAGGGAAGATTTATGATTAACTATATCCGTATTCTCAAACCGGATGATTCGGCAACTCCGGAAGAGATTAAACAGAGATACCGTGAACTTGTAAAACAGAACCACCCGGACATCTTCCCTGAAGATCAACGGAGAGAGCAGAATCTTATACTTATGGAGATAAATGAAGCTTATCTGATTCTCCATGAACATAAAGATGAAGTTACAGAACCGCCTGTGCAGACCGTTGATGAGAATAAATTATTTCCGGTTATTCATAAAGACCCGGCCTATGTATATTACAAATCCGGGACCGATCATCTGAATCAGGGGAATTACATATTCAACTGGAGCAGGTACACTCCCAAAAACAAAAAGTATCACTTCGATGTAAGGAAAGGGAGCCTCCTCCGGACAGCATCGGAAGCGCTTGAACATTACACTCTGGCGTATAAAGCTTACATGAAAGTATGCAGCTCATATCCCGGATCAATATGGGCTGCCGATTCACTGGAGAAACTGAATCTGATAGAAAAACTGAATGAAAGATACAGCGAAATTATTGAACGGCTCACGTGAGTATAATTACCTTCTCTTAACTCCCGTATTAGTTAATTAATATTTATTCGAGGCGTTCACACCAGTAGCGAGGTTTCCTGTGTAAGTGTGCAACTGCTATTACAACAATTGTTTCATTATCAATTCCATATATTACTCCAAAAGGGAAACGGGTTAGAAGGCATCTTCTTAATCCCGGGTCAAGTTCCGGAGATGATAGCGGGTATGCAATAACACGACGGATAGACCGATCCAGATCATCGAGAAATTTTATACCCAACCCCTGAGACTGTTCGTTGTACCATTCAACTGCGTCATCAAGTTCAAATTGTGCAGTTGGTAAAAAAAACACTTTCATATTTTGCGATGTTTTTCCATTACTTTGTCATAAGGTACAGCATGGGTGCTTCCCGATTTGTATGCCGCCCAGCGTTTGCGGGACTCATCTGCCCAGATACGATCAATAACGGGATCGGTTTTATCCAGATCTGTCAGGATAATATCTACTATATGCAGTTTTTCAATATCGGTTAAAGAATTAATTTCTGATTTTATTTTATCAGCTAAATCTTTCATATTGCATTCCTCACCAGGTTTACTATGTAAATAATTGAATATAATATTGAAAAGTCAAGTTATTCTATAATTTCTAATTGTTTTTGATATAGTAAACTCACTTTATTATAATACCTGAAGAAACCTGCACCACCCCCTATTCAGGGGGAAT
>PGXT01000282.1 GCA_002839285.1 Spirochaetae bacterium HGW-Spirochaetae-5
CTCATACCGGATAAAAAGAACAATATCAACAAGTTTCTCCTTGATCACGCGGCTCTCTTTTTCATGGCATAAACCATTTAAAAGCCTGCTCACATCATCAACGAGTTTAATCTCACCATATTTACCTGAAACAATTTCCATATATTACCCCGCAAAAGTCCGCATAACCGGATTCGAATGTACTCCCGGCTC
Source organism: Spirochaetae bacterium HGW-Spirochaetae-5 (assembly GCA_002839285.1). Classification (GTDB taxonomy): domain Bacteria; phylum Spirochaetota; class UBA4802; order UBA4802; family UBA5550; genus WRGT01. Next base: position 193 of record PGXT01000282.1, read on the forward strand.
CATGCATTTCAATTTTCGTAAACCTGAATTTAGATCTATTAAAAACAGAACCTGTAACTGCTGAGAAATCGGGATATTCTACCTCCGCCGCGCTTTGGCGCGGCGGAGAACAATTTTACTACCGGTTTTGAGTAGTTACCTGAATGTATTTATTGAAATCATATATTTCATCAGAGTCAATCAGTAAATTTACCCTTTAACAATATCCTCTCTGCTTACCTCAGCTACTCCACCCGGTTCCAGATCATTAATCAGCAGATCGGCAAATCTGACTCTTTTAAGATATGTAACTCTGTTCCCCACTGCCTCCATCATCTGCTTCACCTGATGAAATTTGCCTTCGACTATTGTAAGAAAAATTTCATTACCGGAGTGTCGACCTATTCTGGACTCTTTAGTATTATAACCATCATCGATAATAACTCCGGACTCAACTTTTTTAATTTCATCATCACTGATATCTTTTTCAAGGATAACAAAATACTCTTTCTCAACATGACTTTTCGGTGATAACACCTTATGCGAAAACTCACCATCATTTGTAAACAGAAGCAGACCCTCGGTATCTTTATCGAGTCTCCCGACCGGGAATAAGTCTTTTTTTATAACCCACTCCGGTAGAAGATCCATAACAATATCATGTTTCCTGTCCTCTGCTGCAGTTATAACCCCCGCCGGCTTATTCATCATATAGTAACGGAACTTTCTGTATTGCAGTTCCTTTCCGTTAAACTCTATCCGGTCATTAACTTCATCAATCTTCATATCTGCATTTTTTGAAATAATTCCGTTTACCGTAATAAGTTTCATAGAGAGAAGTTTTTTCACTTCACTTCTGCTCCCTATTCCGCACTCAGTCATAAATTTATCAAGTCTCATCAATTAGATTCACTTTCCCCTGTTTTTTTTGATCAATTTCGAATAGACTTCGATCATCTGCCTGACAGCACCTTCCCAGGTAAAGAGTCTCACCACCCTCTCAATACCGGCTTTTGCCAGTCTCTTCTGCAGTTTAACGTCATTCAGCAGAGTATCTATCGCATCGGCAAGAGCAGTATGATCACGGGCTGGAACAACTATTCCCGCATCCCCCACAACTTCCGGAAGCGCTCCACCATCGCTTGATATAACCGGAACACCGCATGCCATAGCTTCACCGGCGGGAAATCCGAATCCTTCATAGACCGATGGAACAATAGCTGCAGAAGACTGTGAATAAAGCTTTACCAGTGTGAGGAGCACCGCCATCCACAACAATGAGCCTCACATCTGATTTCATTATTTTAATTGCTTTAAGGAGATAAATAAAACCCTTCTTCCCGTCTTCTATATTCCCGACAAAAATTATATCCTTTCTGTTTTTCTTCACATTCACCGGTTTAAATATACTTCTGTCTATGCCGTTATAAACAACACTCTGCTTCGCCAGGGGTACACCGAAATCATGGTTATTCATAATTTTCGAATCTTCCGATACTGTTATAACATGATCAAGTCTCTTCGACACAATGGTCTGCATAAGTGTCGGATAAAACATGACAGCTCTGAATTTTCTTTTGAAAGACTCCGACCTTTCAAGAATTGTCCGCAAATCTATGGAGAGTGGATGATGTATTGTTGACACAACCGGTATACCAAATGACTTCATCAGTAGCAGGCCGTAATTCAAAGACTGGTTATCATGAATAATATCAAAATTATACTTTGCGTGAAGTTTTCTCAAAAGAAAAAATGCTCTGTATCCGAAGGAACTTATTTCAGGGAATGCTCCGAATCTGCTGTGAAACCATTCATATGCATTTATCGGATGAAATATATCGAAGGGGGATTTTTTATTAATAATATTAAATCCTTTCTTCACATAGTATTCGTTATTCGGGATCGCATGAGTAACAACTCCTTTCATCTCGTGCGGATAAGGAGGTCCCACAACCGCATGAACTTCATGTCCCTGCTTTACCAGCTCCTCTGCAATATACTTCAAATATATCCCCTGCCCGCCGGAATATGGATTTCCTCTATAACATAAAAGACATATCTTCAAAATCAGTTACCTCCGCCGGCATTGAGTCTCCTGTATAAGTCTCCCATCGTTACAATTTTTTCCGGATCAAGATGTTTTACTATCACCGCAGGGTTGCCAATAACCACAACATTCGACGGAACATCTTTCCGGACAACAGATCCTGCTCCAACAACAGAATTCTCCCCGATATGTACACCCTTGCATACTATAGCAGAATCTCCAATCCATACGCCCTTCTCCAGGACAACAGGGGCGCTTCTTCCCGGAGAAGAGGTCCTGTCATATAAATCATGCCAGTCCGCATCCATAATATAACAGAAGTTCGCAAGCATACAGTCGTCACCGATAATAATTTCACTGGCGCTGCTTATCCGGACACC
>PGXT01000103.1 GCA_002839285.1 Spirochaetae bacterium HGW-Spirochaetae-5
GAAGGGGCCGGGGGATGAGGGCGTCCTACTTCTTCTTTACCACAAACTTACTCAGCAGCTCCGCAAGCTCATCTTTCCGGTATGGCTTACGTATACTTCCGGTGAATCCATAGTCTTTCGGTTTTGATATAACCGGATCTTCAGAAAATCCGCTTGAAGCAAAGACCGGTATATCGCCATATAATTTTCTTATCCCGGAAAGAGTCTCTCTCCCCCCCATGCCGCCAGGGATTGTCAGATCGAGAATTACCCCATCAAAGGGTTTACCATCCTTTTCGGCTGCTGCCAGAAGCGCAAGAGCCTCTTCTCCGTCAGAAGCTTCTTCAGCACTATACCCCAGAAGCTTCAGCATATCCAAAGAAATATCACGGATAAAGTCCTCATCATCCATCACCAGTATTTTACCGGATCCGGCAAGTCCTGCTGATACGGGATATGAACTCCTGTCAATCTCCTTCTCCGATGCAGGGAGATAAATTATAAATTCACTCCCCTTCCCGGGAGTCGATTTTGCTTCGATCAAACCATCATGTTTTTTTATAATCGAATAACATGTTGCAAGACCAAGTCCGTTACCCTGCTGCTTGGTAGTAAAGAACGGATCAAATATACGTTTAAGATGATCCTGCTGAATACCGATACCGGTATCAGAAATAGAAATTTTAATATAATTTCCGCTCTGCAGCATGGGATATATATCAGGCCCGATGAAAAAGTTTTTTACAGAGACCAGAATCTGCCCCCCAAGAGGCATGGCCTGCTTGGCATTTATTATAATGTTATCAATCACCTGAGCCATCTGATTTTCATCAAAATCGCAAAGCCGCAGATCTTCATCTATCATAAACTCACATGAAATATTTGAACCGGAGAGCGCAAAAGCGGTGCTCTCTTTTATCAGCAGTGCAACATTGCCTGTCCTGCGTACGGGCAATCCCCCTTTAGAAAAAGTAAGAAGTTGCTGTGTAAGACTCCGCGCCCGGTCGAAGACAGTAAAAGCTTTATCAAGATAATCCATGACAACCTTATCCGAAGTGCTTTTAAGCCTTGCCATCTCTATATAGCCGAATATCCCGCTTAAAAGATTATTAAAATCATGGGCAATACCGCCGGCAAGCACTCCAAGTGAATTAAGTCTGTCGGTCTGCTGTACAGCATCAAGGAGCTTTCTTTTTTCAGTCATATCCCGGAATACAATAACTACACCTGAAATAACATTGTTATTATCTTTTATCGGGGCTCCGCTGTCAGAAATAATACGCTCAGTACCATCACGTGAAATAAGAATGGTATTATTCTCTATTTCGGTTATTAAACCGGTTTGAAGAACCACCTCGGCGGGATTTTCACACTGCAGGCGGCTCGATTCATCTATAATATTAAAAACATCAGAAAGCGCTCTCCCTGCGGCATCACTGAGACTCCAGCCGGTAAGTTCTTCTGCAATTTTATTCATGATTACAATATTGCAGTCGGTATCTGTAGTTATTACACCATCACCGATACTTCTAAGTGTAACAGCAAGACGTTCCTTCTCAGCGGCAAGATTATCCTCGGCTATTTTACGTTCAGACATATCTCTTATAAAAGTCTGATAAGTACCGTCGGGCATCATTTTTGTATTCATCCCTATAAAAACAGTTGAACCATCTTTTCTGGTTAGAATCCTGTCACTGCGCACGACCAGTCCCTGTTTAAGCAGATCATATCTCAGAGGCACACGCATCCTCTCTTCTTCAGTAAAAAGAATCTGTATACTTTCACCAATTAACTCATCATAACTGTACCCTGAAAGCTCACTGGCCCGTTCATTCGCACCGTATATTATCCCGATCAATAATCGACTTGAATTTTGCTTCACTGGACCTGACTTTTTCATGTGCATCAAAAAGCTGAAATGCCATCTCTATCGATGACTTGAGAAGAAAATCTCCGGAACTTTTCATTACATAACCATAATGAGGAATACCAAGTACACTCTCAACCATCTGCTGCCCCGAATGTGATGTAAGAAAAACAACAGGTATATCTCTGCATTTAAGAATTTCCACCGCTGCTTCAGGTCCCTGCATGCCGGCACCAAGATCAAGATCCATCAGGACAAAATTGATTTCATTACTTTCAGCACAGGCTTTAACTGCCCTCTCTCCGTTATTAACAGTAATGACTTCATACCCGAAATTTCTTATAGAGTGTGACAGAGTTAACGATATGACAGCTTCATCTTCAACAAGCAGAATAGTCCTATTCTTATCCAAAATCATCTCCAGATTAAATGATTGAAACCTGTAAACAGCGGCTTTTATTGACATTATACTACAGCTCAGACCAACATAATAATTACAGGAATGATATTCCAGTAAAAAGATGTGATTTTTATAAAAAATTCAGGGGGAGGGATTGATGATTTAATAAAAAGGGGTATCAATGGTTTGCATTTTACTACAGCCGGTCAACTACCCGCCCCTATCCGCCCTCCGGGCACCTTTCCCCATGAATGGGAGAAAGGGAAAATACGGAAAGTTTCACATTCCTCTCCTCCCATTCCATGGGGGAGATGCCCGGAGGGCAGAGGGGGCGGTACTCGAAATTTTCACTCAAATGGTTTATCGAATTTTTTGTCCATTGCGCCGTTCTTATTCAGAAGACCGTCCCATAAAAAATTATTGACCATGGGTATAACCAGCTTCATATTCTCCGGGGTCAGGTGTTCCGGGCGCGCCAGCTTTGAAAGCACTTCAGGGCTGAGTTTTCCTGTTTCACCAAAAGACTTCCCGACATTATGAAATCCGGAAAAAACCTTCTCTACAAGTTGAGGAGGCTGAACTGTTAGTCCTTCACATCCGCCCTTGCAGATCGATCCCTCGTAAATGCAGCCAAGTCTCTTCGCGAGCTTTTCGCAGTATCTCTCAACAAATCTGTTGTGATAAGTTTCGGGAAATCCGTTCTGGATTACAAACATAAGACGCAGATCGGGACGTTTATTTTTAAGCGGTTCCAGGGATTCAAAAAATTCCTTCACAGAACCGGGCATTGCGTCAACATAAAGCGGAAATGCTATCATAAGAATCTCCGCATCAAGAAATACCCCCTTCAGTTTTTCAAAATCAGGCCTCTCTTTAATAAGATAAAACTTTTCAGTACTGTTCCCCGCTGTTTCGCTGAATCCATTAATAAAATGCTCAAGCAGTTTTTCTGTATTTCCCGATGCTCCGCGCGGTGATCCATTAATTATTGATAATTTCATTTGCCATCTCCTCAACTGATGAAGTAGTTAGTTTTACAAATCCCAGGCGGCTCTGCAGATTAAGGGCGGCACGCTGAAATATATCTGTAATTATTGTTATATCCTCATCATCGGTGTCACCGCTCTTCTCAAGCAGGAGACCCATTACTGGATATTTTTCATATCTCTTCATATGGTGAACTTCGCCATCTATATCTTCGAGGTAGGGGTGAATCAGCGGAATAATCCGGTCCAGAGCATTTTTCGCCATGGCGGAAGGATAACCCATTATTACAGGGGATGCAATAATTACATAGTCAGAGTGGAGTACCTCACGGCAGAGAACATCACCATCATCCTTGAATACACAGCGGCCCGGCGTCTTTACCCAGCAGTTAAAACACCCGCGGCACGGAGAATAATTCATATCACGGAGAATCAGCTCCCCGGTTTCGATACCATCTCCCGACAGCTTATCCCTTAAATCGCGCACAATGGGGTTTATGGCTGAATCGCTCCCCCCGCTGTTCAAAATCAATACTTTCATGACCCCTCCAGTTTATATGCAATATGTTGCATATAAACACAGAACCGGTTATCTGTCAATAAAAATATTAAAAAGATGCTGCCGCCGGCAAAGGTAACTGCTCATTTTTTGGTGCTTCGACCAGATGATTTCTCATTAAAACTTTTCACACTCACCCCCGGCTACTGCCGCGCCCCTCTCTTTGATGAAAAAAAGAGGGGCTTCGTAAAACAAAGCATTCCTCTGAAAAACACAATAAATTTTCTGTATTAACTCCCCTCTCTTTCTTACCAAAGAGAGGGGCCGGGGGTGAGTGTGGAAAGTTTGCGGCTTTATATATCATTTTTTAATTAAGCAAGCACACGGCTACAGCACTGGTGGATAAACATCCCTCAATCAGGTTAATCTCCGCATATCTCCGCCTGAAGGATTCTGGAACAGTTTCAGACCGAACTCAGGAATTACCGCTATGAGATGTTCAAAAATGCCGGCAACGGCCAGTTCATATTCGACAATATCAATTATACTTGTGAATACATATATCTGAAGAGGAATTCCATTACCGGTCGGTTCAAGAAGTTTTGCCATGAGTTTCTTTTCATGGTCAATTTCTGGAAGAGCTGTAAGATAAAGTTCTACATATTTTCTGAAAAGGCCGATGTTTGTTATACTGCTTTTATTAATACGATCCTCTCTAGTTGTTTTGATACTGCGCGAAAGATTTTTCAGTTCATCAGTCCCCTGAAGAAGAGCAAGCTTCTGCATTTTCTTTAAAATTTTTTCATCAGGGAGAGCTATACTGTTAATATCAATATACAAAACACGCTTTATTCTTCTCCCACCAGATTCTTTTATACCGTGCATATTTTTAAAAGTTTCAGAGATCAGGGAATATGCCGGCACCATACTTATTGTATTATCCCAGTTCTTAACCTTCACAGTACTGAGAGAAATCTCAATTACCTCACCATTGATTCCGTACTTCTCCATCTCAATGGAGTCACCAATCACTATCAGGTTATTGGCGCTTATCTGAATACTCGCAATAAGCCCGAGAATCCAGTCTTTAAAGACCAGTATAACCAGTGCTGTCATCGCACCGAACCCGCTGAGAAAACCCCATGGAGAACTATTAAGAAGAGTGGAGATTATTATAATTAAAATTGAAATCGTCAGAAATATTTTTACAAGCTGCAGATAACCCTTAATGGGATTTTTTCTTGAAACTTCAAACTCCTGATAATAATGATCAAGAGCATCGATAAATGCGCTCATAGAATAAATTCCCATGAGGGCAAGTATAGAAAACAGAATCCTGTCAATGAACAGCGCAAATTTTAAAATATCATGAAAAATAAACTCAGCTGTAAAATATAAAACAAAAAAAGGGAACATCATAATAAAGCGTTTATAAAAATCTTTTCTTACAAGAGACTTATTAAAAGAAAAAATATCATGTTCGACAAATCTCCTGACAATCGATGAAACAAGAATCCCGGCCCCCTTCCCTATTATAAAACTTACAGCAAGAGCAATAAATAAACGTACCGCAGCATAACCCGCAATGTACAGCTTCCCGTACCAGTCAATCGAATAAAACCAGGTGCTTAGTAATTCAATCATCAGATCTCTCCACGCAATATGAACGATTAGTATTTCATTTTTTTAAAACAAAAGCATTTTACGATTGAATTGGCAATCTTGTCGAAGCACTCACCCGTAAAATTGACGGGGGTTCGAAATGACAGATTTTAAACATTTCACAAAATCCTTTATAAGTTATATACAGAAATTTTCAAACAGCAGTCATAATATCGTAATTTCTAAAAATATTTTTAAGCAAAGGATCTGTAACAACGGCAAGAACAACATTCCTTTCCATATCATCCATAAACACCCGCTCACCGGCAAAGTATTCCACTGCTTTAACAGGATCAGGGAGCTCTCTCACCATATTAACCAGAAAAGAGAGCCGCTGCATATCTCTCTGGTGAAAAGGGAGGTCCTTCTCCTTTTCGAAATCTGTTCTGGCTCTATACTGTTTAAGAATATCGCTCAGTTTGCCGAACTGCTGAAGATCCAGACTGTAACGGTTTATGAACTCAGCCGACAGTGACTGACCGGTATCGACCTCTGCCATCATAAGCATTATATACTGAAACAGATGATAATTTCTCGAGATGATGGATCTCAAAACCTCATCTGGAAGTTTTATAAAAAAATTAATAAATTTCGGGATATCTTTTATTTTTGAGAAATAAGTATTGAGCATTTCAATATTAAATTTTGTCAGTATCATAAAAAGAATCAGTTTATCGTTGTTTACAAAAGAAGAATTAAGTGCAAGATCAAGAAGCCGGCCATTATCAAGAAAAAAGAGTATCTCATCAAGAACACGGTCAATTGAGTGATCATGCATTGAGCAGTACCCGAAAGTAAAAATTATAAGGCGCTCCAGTTTATCCAGAGGAAATTCCGCAGAATTTAGATAATGCTGAATATGTTCCATGTCACGGAACAGCATCAAAAAATAGACAAACTGCTGAGAGACTTCATAATCCTCTGCAGAAAAAACTTTATCAACAAGATCCACAAAATCGGGAAGAGTGATATTTTCAAAAATAGGCCGTATCTTATTAATCTGAGGGAAAGAGGAATCATTCATAATCGCTTCAATATAAAAAAGCTGATATCTGTTAAAATCTTTATCAATAATTTCTGTTTCCATCTGATTTACCATTCGCAGTACTTTTTTTATTTTTATTCACACCAACGCCACCGTAATCGCCCATTACCCGCACATCACGAAGCGATGTGCCCCTCCATCCTAAGCGCCGCGGGCACGCATTATAATTTTTTCAATGGCAAGCTGGAAATTCCGGTTATCAATACCATTTTTAAGATACATAGTTATAAGATCACGTATATCCTGTGAAAAAATACTCCAGTATTTTTTAGCCCACCCTTCCGGGAGCTGAGCCTGATCTTTAGCTGACATGGAATTAGTACTATACGCAATAAACTGCATAATCATGCTTTTTAAAAGATCCGGGGGAATTTTTTTTAAAATATCACTGTCCCGCCTTTCCGGCACCATCTGATTTACAATTGCATTCAGTTCTTTCGGAGTAATATCAGGTTTATGCTGAAGCGCCATCTGCACGACAAGATCTCTTGCCATTTTTTTAATATTTATGTCAGCCATACCAAGCTGCTCATTGATCTGTTTAGACATATTTCTGGCCAGCTGATTAACATCCATATTCAATCCCTGAGTTTTAAAATCAGCAGCGGGCTTTTTATCGCGGGATTTAAGAAGCCGGTTTAATTCCCTTCTCTCCTCAGGGGTGGCAGATTTCATGTAATCTTCCAGAATTTTTCTTTTTTTATCGTCGATACTCATATATTCCTGTCATAAATAAACAATAAATACTCCCGATTCAAAAGCAATTATTTTTTTGTTTCCTTCAACGAGTAACAACGGGGGTCTTCAAAAACGCTAGAGCTTAGACCGGACATATTTTCATTAAAAATTTTCACACTCACCCCCGGCTACTGCCTTTGTGTCTCTTTGATTAAAAGAAGAGGGGCTTTGTAAAACAGAATATTACTCTGAAAAACACAATTAATTTCCTGTCTTAAACTCCCCTCTCTTTCTTTTCAAAAAATTGGTGCCGGTGAGTTTTAGAAATTTGCGGCTATATATATCATTTTTTAATTAATAATTACGCGGTCACAAGGCATGTGACCGCAGCTGAAGTATAACTATTTACATTCTAGAACAGGGATTTCCATCCTCCGAGAATCCCCCCCATAATAGTAAAAGCGATTGTGGCGTACCCGCAGTCTATAAAATAAAGCACAAGGGGTCTCCTCTCAAAAGTATAAATGATTGAAATAAACATACTTACCCAGAAAAAACCGGCGCCGAATCCCGCCATAAGACCATGTTGAAGAGTAGGCTCTGCAGTAATAAAAATCCCCAGAATAAATGCTGCTGAAAAATTCATTAAAAGTGTAATAAGATAAACACCATAGGTATTTCTCTTTCTGAGAAGTCTGCCGGTAAGATGGCTCTCTCTTGCCCACCTCTCTCCAAAAACAAATGGCGAATACCAGAGCGCCATAAAAAAATATGATACCACAGTAGCAGTTATCACCGACCTTATGCTCAGAGCCTGAAAAGCAGCAGTAAATTCCATATAAGCCTCCTAAGAATATATTTTAATTTTATTACTGATCATTTTTATTTAACCCATAAGTAAGTGGCTCAATTTTACTGAATTGAGCACTTACTTTTTAATTATTTCCCCGCCGCCAGGGGCGGCGGAGTCTATAACTGCTCATAAAACGGCGTCATTTTATCTCCACCGCGCAGGTGGTGCGGTGGAGAGCAACTTTACCACATGTTTATGATCAAATATTATTGGTGAAAGGGGATAAGAAACTTGAAAATCCCGGCTCCTTTTCACTCTATTTCTGTTTAGAAAGAAATAGAGTGAAATAAAATCTGCCGGAATTATGTAGCGATTTTATAAGGAGAAATTATTCTTTTTTAGCTTTTTTTTCTTTTTTCTCTAAACGTTTCTCTTTAATAGTTTTTTCAGGTTTTTTCTTCTCTTCTTTTTTTGTGTCTTTACCTTTTGACATTGAAAACCTCCAGTCCGGTTATATTAAAAATCAGATATAAACTGCTATCTATGATAATCAGAATCGAATAATTTGTCCAGAATAATTAATCATTTTCATTATTTATTCCTTAGGCAGCAAATTATTTTCGGGAGTGCGTATGCTCCGCATACGCTGGAAATGGAGGATTAGGGGGGCGCTGCCCACGTAATCCCCCATTTCAGACGCAACGCGAAGCGATGTGCAGTTACCCATTAAGCCTGTACCACCGTCTCTCCTCTCTATCCATAAATGAGCCGAATTTTTCCGGATCATCTATCCTTAAATTTAAATAAACTCCGTCACAGGGATGATCCAGTGTAAGCTCAACTGCCGCAAGGAAAAGCCCCTTCCCTCTGAAAAGATCACCCGGCTCACCATAGAGTTTATCTCCGATAATCGGATGTCCCGATTCCGCCATATGCCTCCTGAGCTGATGAGTCCGGCCGGTTCCGGGGAACAGATCAACCAGTGTCACATATCCGTTTTTTATCGACTGAACACTTTTAACAGGAATATAATCCGTTTCGGAACTCCGCCCGTCAATGTCCGAAATAATTCTTCCCGGATTTCTGATCTCCCCTTTAACAACAGCACGGTATCTCTTTTTTATTTTTCTGCTTTCAAACTGATGCCCCAGATTTATCCGGGCCCGCCTTGTCTTTGCAATAAGCAGAAGTCCGCTTGTCTGTGAATCCAGTCTATGTACAGGTCCCGGACGTCCGAGGGCATCATCTTCCATTGATTTTTTAAGATTAAAGGGGAGAGCGTTCTCCACTGTTTTAAATCTATTTCCACTCACTGTTATACCGGCAGGTTTGTTTACAACGGCAATATGGTCATCCTCATATACTACAGGTATAACCATATGGTACACAGGCAGTTCAATTTCCTGTTCATTAAGCGTAATAATCTGCCCCGGCTTTATCCATGTACCTGTCTCGGCACTGACCCCGTCGATAAGGAAATCCCCCCGCTTGATAGCCTTCTTAATTCCATTACGTGACGAAATGATAGTAAAAATTTTAATCGCGTAATCGCTGAATCTTACAGATTCAATATCTTCGGGTACTATATGAGTCTGGATTATTTTCATAAAATTCCATGTTGTATTTTTGTAACTGCTCATAAACCAGTGGTAAAACTGCTCTACGCCGCGCCAGTGGCGCGGCGTAGATAAAATACCCGTGGTTTTTGAGCAGTTACGTTTTTTTTAATAAAAAATCAATAAAAAGCACTGTCAAGTAATGATTTTTGTTCTGGGACTTATATACTTCGGTAGCGAATTATTTTTTGGGGGTGAGCATGCTCCGCGCTGCGCCCCCGGAAAATAATTCGCAGCAATTAAAAAAATATCATGCATAGTTAAAAAGATATTTACAAAGAATATAATACCTGTATAATACGATACATGAAAAAAATAGTAATAATTATTTCGATGTTGATGTTACTTCCGCTCATGGCTGTGCGGCATCTCCAGTCAGCACTTTTAACCGATATAAATGGAGTTCACATCGATCTCGGTGATGAAGGATATGTAACAGGGGGCGGGTTAAGTCTTTTGTGGGACATGCCCCGTTACTTTGATAATGAAAGAGTATACTTCTATATAAATTCAACGTTTGCTTTTAATGTAGAAAAAAGAGATAAACCTGCCGAAACCGTAAGATCCTATTATCCGGTTTCAGCAGGTATTGAATACAGACATCATGTCACAACAATGCCTCTTTATATAACCGGATCAGCCGGAGCAGGCGCGTCATATTTCCGTAAAGAGGGACCTGCATATACCGGTATGTTTATGGATCCGTCAAAAACTCAGATCGATTCAGAGTTCGGACCTTACTGTGATATTATGCTGGGAGTTAATTTCGTATTATCACAAAATACAGCCTTTTTTGCCCGCGGCGGATATCAAAAGTCATTTTATAATGATGATTTGATAGAATCCCCATCGGGAATGCAGTTTAATCTGGGATTCAGAATCCCCATATCCGGAAATTTTAAAAATCTGGATTAACATATCATATATTAAAAACAGATATATAACCGGTCCTGAAATAAATTATACTCCCTTACAGCCAGCTTCTTCAATTTAAAATACTTATTTCATCAATTTTCCGGTTAAATATTACTCCCTCCGGAACAGCAGGATATATTACTCAATAATTTAACATATACTGCATATACTGCATTGACTTTTATTAGAGTTATATATAAATTAATTACATTGTATCAGCAACCTTAAGTGCAGCGGTTCATTTTCAATAATACACTTTTTTTATGCTCATAATAATCGTCCGCTGAAGTATTAAAGATCGATTAATAAGAATATATCATTTGTTTAAAAAAGTTGAAACTTTATACTTAAGCTATTCACCCAATTATATGGATAACATAAAAAAATGAAAATAAATGTTTCATTGACAATTGCTTTGACTATTATATTTGCTTCATTTCTCCTTCTGGGGGCATTATATCATGTAAGCAACAAACGCGAAATCGATGTCATACTCAACATCCAGAAAACACATGCATTGCAGGCTGAAAAGAATATTATTGATTTTTTCGATCATTACAATCATGGATTAAGGTTTCTTGCCGGAAGTAAAGAGATAAAAAATTTCTCATCACAGTCGAAAGAACTGCTTGAAGTGTACTATAAAACCCATAGTGAAGATATCAGCGGAGTTACTCTCATCGATAAATCGGGGCTTATCATTCAGACAGTTCCATATAACAGAAAAGCCATCGGAGCAGATGTATCGCAGCAGAAACACAACTTCGGAAAAATCCTCTCCCCCGATATAATTTTAAGTGATGTTTTTGAAACTGCTCAGGGGTTCAATGCAATATCAATGAGTCTCCCGGTATTCTCCGGTAATAAAGTAAATGGTAGAGTTTCCATACTCTTCAAGTTCGAACGAATTGCTGAAAGATATATAAAAGATATCTGCAGAGATAATCCCGGGAGTGCAATTCTCCTCAGCAAAGATGGAACTATTCTTTTTCATGAAGATGCAGAATTAATAGGTGCAGATTCAAATGCTCTGCATATAGAAACTCTCAAGATCAGAGGCATATTTAAAGAGATGTCATCGGGCAAAAGCGGTACCGTTCATTTTAATATGGATCAGAAAAATATAAACACAGAAACCTACGGTTTCTACATGCCTTTGAAAATTTTCAACAACTACTGGTCGATTTTTATTATCACACCTGCTGATGAAATAAGAAAAGTATCATCCCCTTTGAAGTACGCTTTCGGAGGTATCACTTTTGCAATTCTTGCCGCGGGAGTTTTCTTCAGTATAACTCTTCTTCTTAATATCCGAACCATAAATTTCAAAAAAGAGGAACTTGCTAAAAGCAATGAAAATCTGAACATTGCACTCGACCAGGTAAGACAGCTGAATCAGCTTCTCCCGATATGCTCTAATTGTAAAAAGATCCGGAATGATTCAGGTTACTGGCAGCAGATAGAGACCTATGTAACTGATCACTCAAATGCTGAATTCACTCACAGTCTATGCCCGGACTGTGCAAAAAAACTATACCCCGGATACACCATAGATAATAAAAAAGTTTAATTGCACAAACTCTCAAAACATAATTACCTGCGTTTTTTGAGCAGTCACATACCCCGTCGCCTCTGGCGGCGGAGCAATAATTCACAAGTGAGACTTAACTTAATAAAGTTAAACGACTTGCCTATAAGCCACTAATTGCAGGTGTGATCAACCCTGATAATATTTTCTAATTTATACCCGTTTTTTTCTGCTATTTTTAACAATGCATCAAAATCCTCATCATCCACAACGGGTGATCTTCCAAGTATCCAGAGCTGGTGTTTATAGGGTGATCCAAGAATGGCATAGCCTTTGACTTCATCAATATGAATTAAAACATAATCTATTGTAACAGGCCATATAAACTGAATTTTAATCTTATCCGGTTCATTCCCGTCCGGAATCCAGGCTCGGCCTGAAAGAGTTTTTACATCACCAGGATCGCTCTTGTTCACCCCTCTGCTGGTAACCGTCATAATCCCTTCATCCTGATACTCATAATTCATGGTAATACAGGTAAGACCCTCTTCAACAGGATTCGGTAAACGGGCAATTTCAAACCACTTACCCTGGTAGAGTTTATAATTAATTACAGGTTCATCAATAATATCAGGGGGAGTAGTACAGGAGATGATAAAGATAAATATAAAAGCTGAAAATGATTTTATATGCATAACAACCTCTGGTATTATGATAAACAAATTTTTGATTATGTCAAATAATGTAATAGACAAGGGGTAAAAAATCTGCAATATTTAAATTAATTTGAATTAGTTAAAAAAAACAATACTGATTCATTTTTATTATAGTTTAAAACGTAGCAAATTATTTTCAGGGGTGCGTATGCTACGCATACGCTGGAAGCGGGGGATTACGGGGGTTGCCCTCGTAATCCCCCGCTTAAGGCACAGCGCGTAGCGCTGTGCCCACAAAAAACTATTCAAGTGTAAAATAGAGGTAACCTATGAAAGAATATTTAAGATGTAAAGCCTGCGGCTATATCATGGATAAAGATGGTGACCACGAAATATGCCCTGCATGCGGAGTTTCAAAAAAAGTATTCGAGGATTATAAATATAATTTATCACCGCGAAGAAAGTTTATTATGGATCTCGATTTACATCCGATCATGCTTCACTTCCCTCAGGCGATTACGGTTTTTATCCCCTTTTTCGGGATCCTTTCGCTGATCACCGATGCAAGCTGGGGAATAAAATTTCTCTATTCAATCGAAATAATCACATATCTTCTGCCGCTGACAGTTATTGCCACAATTATCACAGGTATGATAGACGGGAAAAACCGGTTTAAAAAACTCGGGACACCGGCCATCAGGAAAAAAATCATCCTCGGCACAATACTGCTGATAATAACTTCAGTTATGCCATGTCTGATTTTTACAATGGGTATAAAAGAAGCGCTATTCCCGCTCATGGGTCTTTCAATAGCAGCGATGGTAAATGAGGCTATTCTTTCAAAAACAGGTATTAAACTGATATCAGCATATCTCCCGGGCTAACCGGGGGATTGTCAGAAACTGCTGTTTTTAAGAACATCAATATCACGTTCAAGTTTTGCCAGATGGGCAGTCAGCTTATCGAGAGTTCTTTCAACCCTCTCTTTTTCCGACTCAAGATATGAAAGCCTGTTGTTAAATTCAGCTTTCGGATTAAGATCAGCCTTAATCATATCCGGACTTCTCTGGTCAGAGATGAATGCCTCCTGGACCCCCTGGCGCAGTCCCTCATCTTTGATCTTGGCAACAGTCTTCATATTCTCGTAACCTATCTCGGGCTTTATATCCATTGTATAAGTTTTCATTATAGTCTTTGCTTCATTTCTGTGCAGACGGAGTACGCGATCGACATAGTCTTCGAAACTGGCGTGATACCTCTGACATAGCTCTCTGGCTTTAATAAGCAGACTTCCGAACTCTTTCATAAGATGACCGTTACGCGACAGATACTCATCGCGCAGCATCACCGTTAGTTCCTTGAACTCTTCATTAGTTTCAAATATATTATTATATATCCCCATCTCTTCTGCTTTAAAAAGCAGAGAATGAAAAATATTCCAGAAATCATTAGAGTGAGCTCTTGCCGTTACAGGAGCCGTCGTTCTTGTAAACTGTACATGATGTGCAAACTCATGAATAGCTGTGTACATCAGCTGATTATCATCTACAAAATTTGCATTGTGAATTATAATTTCACACTTATCGGGATAGTAAAGCCCGTCTACTTTTTTGCTGCTCTTCCCTGAAAATGTCACAATAAAATCTGTCTTTACCTGCTCAAGCATAAGCAGTTTATCTTTAACCTGATCCTGATTCATATTATATCCCGTTCAAATATTCTATCATATCGTCAGGAGAGAAAACCAGACCGGCTCCCCCCCTATCAATCGCTTCTCTGTTCATTCCAAAAACTGCAGATGATTCCTTATCCTGGGCAATAGTGATAAAACCTCTACTTCTCATTTCAATCATCGATTCAACCCCATCATCGCACATTCCGGTAAGCATAATCGCAATTACTTTTACTCCGGAATAATGTAGAGCCGAATTAAAAAGTACATCAATAGATGGCCTGAATCTGTTAACATGAGGTTCTGAATTTACAACAATCTGAGGAGGCATATTATCGCTCAGAAGCATATGCCTGTTGCCCGGAGCGATGTAGGCATAACCGCATTTTACAATCTCTCCATCTACGCCCTCTTTAACAGTAAATGGCGTTACTTTATTAAGTCTTTCAGACCACATCCCGGTATAACCTTCCGGCATATGCTGCGCGATAAGTACGGCATACTTATCACGCTTAATACCCGAAAGAAGTTTTTCAATAACAGGGAGACCGCCGGTTGAAGAACCGATAAGTATAATCCCGAAGTTTTCATTTGAAGTTTCTTTCATTACTTATTTCTTGAATTAAATTTTATTCCTGATGCATAATCACACTGTCTAAGAATTAGTAATATGACCGTATAGATTTTCATTAAAACTTTTCACACTCACCCCCGGCTACTGCCGCGCCCCTCTCTTTGATGAAAAAAAGAGGGGCTTCGTAAAACAAAACATTCTTCTGAAAAACACAATAAATTCTTTATCTTAAACTCCACTCTCTTTCTTTTCAAAGAGAGGGGCCGGGGGTGAATTCAAAAAAGATTACGGTGTTATATATCATTTTATAATGAAAATCATCCGGTCTCAGGACTAGTGAATCTTTCCGAATACGCTTTCCAGATTAATAAGAGAATATGGAATTGCGCAGGCCATGACAGTACTATCCTTCTCGCCCTTTACAGTTTCAAAATTCACCACCATAAAATCATACTGCCAGAAGCCTTTCTTTTTTCTCATGGATAGACTGTTTACGATAGTGTACATCTGTGTTTTTTTCTCACCGGAAAACTGTTCATTATTAAGAAGAAATCTGTCAAGAGCCTCTTTCCGCTCTTCACCCTCTTTAAAATATGAGAAATTCCATGCCACAGCCGCAAAGTACAGCATAAGTCTGAACTGAAACGCATTGGATGAATCGATATTCGTAATAAGAGGAGATGCAAACTCAAGGAGTATATTTGAAATTCTTCTTCCCTGAAATTCATGGAGAATCGCATCTTCCGGAAATATATCCTCGGGGAGGAGTTCAATCCTCTTAATGTCAATTTCCCTTCGTCTTTTTCTAAAATTTCCCTTTGTCATAAACTTAACCTGTATAAATTAAATAGTTCATATTAAACCTGCGCGTGGTTTAAAAAAATAAAAGCTTATAATCATGTGATAAAACCTCTCCCCCTTTGACAAATACCCGGCGGAGAAAAAATTTGTAAACAATTACTTTAAAACCAGTTCAAAGATTAAATAGCTATTTGTAAAGCAATATAGTACTCAATGCCAGGAGATTGCCGTAATATCGATTGATGAAATATTTAATAGTTAGTCAGAAATTTCAGAATAAATATCAGTTTCATTAACTTTTAAAAGGAGCGGTTTATGTTCATTTTTACACAATTCAAAGCGCTGCATACTCTGAATCTAACTAACTGCTCATTAAAACATCCGAAATATCACAAAAAAATAATTGATTCTAATCATAGTCAAACCGGATAGTATAAAAAATACCAGATGAAAAGTGAATATAAAATGAAAAAAAATGAATCTCAAAGTAAATTATATTTAAACCCCGGTGATCTTGTAATCACTTCAAAAGGCGAAATAATCTGGACCCTTCTCGGTTCATGCATTTCAATAATCTTTTACAACCCGTTAAAAAAAATCAGCGGTGTATGCCATGCCCAGCTGCCTTATGAAAAAAGCAATTTATCCTGTAAAAATACCTGTCCCAAGCCCTGCGGTAAAAATGAAAGCGATAAATTTAAATTTGTAACCTGCTCTTTCAAATACATGCTTGATGCTTTTCATGAAAATGGTATTCCCAATTCTGAAATTCAGGTTAGCCTGTTCGGCGGATCCACCATGCTAAATTCAAAGAATACGATTTTTAAGATTGGCGATATGAACATCGAAAAAGCTATAGAGCTGATCAATGAAAACGGTTTAAAAATTGTACGTAATGAGACCGGAGGGAGTATATCACGATCGTTAACTCATTATACCGATTCAGGTATTACGAAGGTAAAATACAACTGAAATAGTTCATT
>PGXT01000104.1 GCA_002839285.1 Spirochaetae bacterium HGW-Spirochaetae-5
GTATTTTTTCTAAGCTCAGCCCCGTCATGGAGAGAGGTCATGGCATGATAATTAACTATAAAACAGAACAGTTCGCTGCTGTTCTGAAGCTCAATCATCGGTTTCATCATCGCAAAATAATTCCCGATATGAAGTGAACCTGAAGGCTGTATACCTGATAAAACTCTCGCCATAAAATCCTCTCTTTTATGTATCTACTTATAAACCGGCAGAGATAAACTACCGCTATTTTAATGATTAATTACTTTTTTTGAATTCATTGGCAGCATTTTTTTTATGGAGTGCGTATGCTCCGCATACGCTGATAATGGGGGATTACGGGGGCGTTGCCCCCGTAATCCCCCATTATCAGCACAGCGCGAAGTGCTGTGCTGCCCAAAAATTACTATTCAATTAATTATAAAAAATAGGAGTAATTTTTGGTGTCAATAATAAAATTCTTCTTTACTATTCATTCCAACTCTGCATATTTCAGCAATTGCCGTTAATGATTTAAAAATTCCGGAGGAATTCAATGCAGAAGAATATGGGAAGCGCCGACAGTTTTATAAGAACAATGCTCGGTATTGCATTTTTAGTAAACATCATAATCCTTGAACCGGGTATTGTGGGAACAATTATACTGCTGGTTCTCGGCGGTCTGAACCTTGGAACAGCATGGATAGGTTTCTGTCCGGCGTACAAACCATTTGGCATCTGCACATGCGATGACAAGTGTTGTACAAAAACAGAAAAAAGCGCATAATCTTTTGCCGGTTCAGAGCTGATATTAAAGCTCTGAACCTTACAAAATCTAATGACTGCAGCAATCCCCGCTATGAGTCTCGCAGAAATTATTCAGCTCTGCCTGAATTGCAGTGTGTTCAATACTGAACTTATCGTAAAGCATTGAATTTATCCTCTTAATAATATTGTCGGATAACCCCGCGGAACCGGCAGAGAGACATATGTGACATGAAAGAAAAACCTCTTTCGAATTTATAGACCAGATATGAAGCCCGTGAAGACTATCTACACCTTCAATCCCCAGTATATAATTATAAACTTCAGTTGAATCGATATTAACCGGAACACCCTGAAGAAAAATTCTGAAAGACTCACGCAGAATCCCAAAAGAACTCCAGATAATCATAACAGCTATAAAAAAACTGATAACAATATCTACCCAGAAATTTGATGTAAAATAGATTATTACCGCAGCAGCTATAACAGCAACTGATGAAAGAGCATCAAAAAACAGATGAAGAAACGCCGCTCTTACATTAAGACTCTTCTCCCCTCCGCCATGACCTAAAAAAAACATAGATATAAGATTCCCCGCCAGGCCCACACATGCAACCGGGAGCATAATAGAAAAATCCACCTCAACCGGATTTTTAAACCGTTCAATAGCCTCATAAAAAATATACAAACCTATCAACACAAGAGTAAACGCATTAATGAATGCAATAAGAACCTCGAATCTCTTCAATCCGAAAGTGTAGGAATCTGTTCTTTTTTTCCCGGAAACCTTCTCCCCGGTGTATCCCAGTATAAGAGAGAGCACATCGGACAGATTATGGCCTGCATCTGAAATGAGTGCCAGACTCCCGGAAATTACCCCTCCGATATACTCCGCAACGGTTATAACTATATTCAGCGCAATAACAACTGCAAATTTAAATCCATCACCGCCGATGTGCGCATGATGTGAATGATGATCGTGACTGTGATTCACGGATTCATGACTGTGCATGATTATTCTCCTGTCAGACTTCAAGTATATGCTCAATTCCGAGCTTTAAAATTAAATGAATATGTTCATCATCAAAAGAGTAATACGAATTTTTCCCATCCCTCCTGACCTTCACAAGCCTTGCCTGTTTCAGAGTCCGGAGCTGATGCGATACGGCTGACTGATTCATCTTCACTTTTTTTGAAAGTTCAGTCACACTGGTCTCTCCATCCTGCAGAGACAAAAGAATTTTCAATCTGGTGGGATCACCGAAAATCTTATAAAATTCCGCAAGATCGGTAAATCGCGATTCCTTAAGCATAGCCTCTTCAAATTTCATATAAAACCTCTTGATCACATGAACACATGAGCCACTGTTCACATGATCTATTATTAATCAACTTTTTTTTATTGACTCAGAAGATAAAAATGAAATTGTTCACCCGGAGCTATAAATGACCTTTCAAAAATTAAAAAAAATAGTATCAGTAAGTGCCGCATTCATGGTTATTCTTCTGAGCTATAATTCAGATCTTTCTGCACAAAACAGAGTTGCCGTAGTCAAAAGCCGCTTTGATAATATAGAACTGGTGCTTGATACGTATCACATTAAATACGATCTCCTTGAGTTTAAAGAACTCAGCAGCAGTGAAGTATTCAGCAGATATGACTCCATATTCTTCCCGTCCGGGATTCTATCGGAATACGAAGACAATCTTGATATCAACTGGCAGGGGAAGGATTTCACTTCAGTCAAACTTTCAAAAGATTTTTTTGAACTCGATGAAAAATCTTTCAAAAGCAATTTCAGAAAGTTTACAAAAAACGGCGGCTCATCATATTTTTCAGGTTATGCCTACAAGCAGCTCGCACTTGCCTATGACGATTTTAATTTTTTCGATGATTTCCCCTATATGGGGATCCCCGGCCGGATAGAAGCGGATATCCAGGGTGATCTGGCCCGATTCAGCCTTAAAAGAAAAACCGCCCTCTACATGGAGTACACAGGCTGGATAGCTTTGAAAAGCGTCAGCGGCGCTGAAGTTCTTGCAGAAGCGCAATTTTCAACACCCCGCGGAGATAAATCGGGTCCCATAAGCGTAATAATTCACGATGGCGGAGAGATACTATACACGAGTTATTACAGTTCTGTTTACAGTGAATTCAAACGTTTTAATATTTATAGAATAGCAGGGAGTCATTTACGCGACAAAGCAATAGACAGGGTCAAAGCCCGCTCGCAGGAACCTACAGGTATTATTGTCGATTCTTTTCTCGGAGGAGAGACTCATAGAACATACTATTTCAACCTTAAAGAGGGTAACAATACAATACACTTTCTTTCTGATAACGCTAAGTATATGTTCGAAATTTATGACAGAAATATGTCCTTAATAGTAACAAGAGATTTCCAGGAGACGGCTCAGAGCTATAATATAATCTCCATTAAAGAGGACTACTGTTTTGTAAAAGTTTACCCCTCCGGCAGAGACAGATTCATAATGCATTCTGTCACTTCAGCCTACGGAGCAGTAATTCCACCCGGGGTAACCTATACAGTTAAAATCATACTGGCGGTTTTAGGTTCTGTTCTCCTGGCAGCGTTCCTGAAAGTAACAATTTCCAGATTAAAATAAAAATTAATCCTTATTTTTTTATTTACATAATAGACAATAGTTTTCATCTAATAGATGATATATTTAATAATAAAAACACTCTTTTATTATCAGATAAGCCCCTGCGGTGGGCTTTTTAAGGGTTTCACCCCTTTAAGCATGTAAAAATATCATATTTTAATTTAAATAAATCCTGCATTATTAAAAGGAGTATTCCGGATGGGGAGAATAATTTCTGTTTCCAATCAGAAAGGTGGTGTTGCAAAAACCACAACAACAGTAAATGTAGCTGCTTTCCTTGCAGATAAGGGGAAAAAAGTTCTTATAATAGATATAGATCCCCAGGGAAACGCCGGCTACGGAATCGGTGTTAATGCCGAGGAGATGCAGACAACTATATACGAAGTAATGATCGGTGATATACCCATTGAAGAGGCGATCTTCAAATCGGACATAGAGGGACTTTCAATCATTCCGGCAAATATACATCTTTCAGGAGCACAGGTCGACCTCCTGGATACAGAGGGGAAGGAGTTTATACTCAAGAAAATACTCGCCCCTATTAAAAAGCATTACGACTACATATTCATAGACTGCCCCCCATCACTGGGCGTCTTGACCCTTAATAGTCTCGTAGCTGCCGACACGGTTTTAATTCCGCTTCAGTGCGAATATTACGCTCTTGAAGGTATAAGCCAGCTGCTTAGAATTATAGTGATGGTTCAGGAAAATCTCAACAAATCACTTCGAATAGAAGGTGTTGTACTTACAATGTATGATCCAAGAACAAATCTTGCCCAGCAGGTCGTTAATGATGTAAGAGAGTATTTCAAGGAGAAAGTTTTCAAAACAGTAATACCGCGTAACGTAAAACTATCCGAAGCTCCATCTTTCGGAAAACCGATAGGCCACTACGACAAGACCTGTCCCGGAAGCATAGCTTATGAAAAACTCGCCGAAGAGGTAATAAACAATGACTAAAAAAGCATTAGGTAAAGGACTTGGAGCAATCATATCCATGTCCCCTGCATCCGTAGAAGATATTGAAAACAATGTGGTAAACAATAAAGACAGAGTCCGCGATCTGGATATGTCGAAGATTATTCCCAATCCCGATCAGCCCAGATCGTACTTTGATGAAAATGAAATAACCGGCCTTGCCGAATCGATAAACGCCGTAGGTATAATCCAGCCTATATTAGTAAGAGAGAAAGACGGCCTCTTTATAATCATTGCCGGTGAAAGACGATACCGGGCATGCAAGCTCAACGAGATGAAAAAAATCAAGGGCATAGTAATAGAAGCCGATGAAGAGCAGAACTTTTCAATGGCCCTGATCGAAAACATCCAGAGAGAAAATCTGAACGCGATAGAAGAAGCGAAAGCCTACAAGCTCATGATAAACAGATTCAAAATGAAACAGCAGGATGTAGCCAAAAGAGTAGGAAAAGACAGAACCACAGTTACAAACACTCTCCGCCTGCTGAACCTCCCCGAAGAGGTGCAGGAGGGGATTATCGACAAACGGATCAGCGCCGGTCACGCCAAGGTGCTGCTCTCCCTAGAAGATCCTGAAAAGCAGCTGCGTCTATTCAATGATGTGGTTGAAAAAGGACTCTCTGTAAGATCACTTGAGCAGATAGTTTCGCCCGAAAAAAATAGCAACGGAACCGGCGGAAAGAATGGCGAACAGAAAGCAGTACAGGCAAAAAGCCCGCAGATAAAAAAGATGGAAGAGGATTTAATAACAAAACTCGGAACAAAAGTTGAGATAAGACATTCGGGGAGTAAAGGGAGAATTGAAATAAGCTACTACTCACTTGATGATTTCGAAAGAATCATGGAGAAGATAAAATAACCGGAAAAGCCTTCTAAATCTACCGCAGTCCGGAAAGGAAGATAATTATCTAAATCTATAATTTCAGTATTATATTTAAAAAAGTATCATTAAAGTCCCCTCCGGGGGATTTAGGGGGCTGACAATTAGATCATGAAAATCCTGTAATCCTTTAATCATGGTTCAGACATTCTACAAATCTTCCAGAACTATCTTCTCCACCTTGCCGGTCTCTATATCAAGAATTGCAATTGACGATTCGTCATGTCTGTAAACTGCACCGGGATTGATAATCCTGCATTCATTTGAAACATAATTTTCGAAATGATGCGTATGCCCTTTTATGATATAGTTATACTTACCCGATGCAACCGCGTCACGGTACATAGGAACGTCGTGTCCGTGAAATACCATAAATTTTTTCCCTGCCAGATCAAACTCAGCTTTCAAATTAACAGACTTCATGCCAAGCTCATTGGCCTTAACATCAATCTCTTCACTGTCAATCAGATCGCCATTCCCCAGAACCATATAACATTCAAAATCTTTAAGATAGTGAAGCATTCTGGGAGATGTGATATCACCTGCATGAATCAGGGTTTTAATCCCCCTGCTCTGAAATATGGCTATTGCCATTTTCATAGCCTCTATATCATTATGTGTATCAGACATTATACCAATCAGCATAATCTTTCAACCGAGCCTTGCGCCCACAGGGACAGTCTCATCGGCAAAAATCACCTGAGGTTTATCCTTACTGCTTTTTTTAGCTGCAAGAAGCATTCCACGCGACTCTTTACCGAAAATCACTGCAGGCTTTAAATTTGACACAAGAAGAATTTTTTTCCCCTTTATATCTTCAGGTGCATAGACTTGTGCAATGCCTGCCACAATCTGCCTTGTATCTGAACCTGAATCAACAGTAAGATACAGAAGTTTATCGGAACCATCAACTTTTTCTGCTTCAACCACAAGAGCCACGCGAATATCGACTTTCCCGAAATCACTTATATCTATCAATCCCTCTGTGTCGGTTTTCTTCTCCTTAACTGGTTCACTTTTCGCCTCAGCTTTAACTTTTTCAAGCTTCGGGAAGAGTATACCAAGTTCTTTAAGTGTTTCACCGGTTTTAAGATTATTCAGACTATTCAGAGAATCTATATCGGTTGCTGATTTTTCTCCATTAAGTGATGCAATGATTTCCGGAGAAATATTTATCAGAACCGGTGAAAGGAGAACAGCTACACTATAAATCGACTCAAGAAGATTACGGATTACCGAGGAGAGCTTATCCATATTGCTCTCTTTTGCAAGCTGCCAGGGCTTTGTTTCATCTACATATTTATTGAGTGAACGGATAAACTCCCACAGTTTCTCAAGCCCAATACTGGTCTGAAATTTACAGCAGTAGTCAACATAGCTGTCAGATGCTTTTTTAAATCCCGCAAGGAGTTCATCTCTCCCGGCTTTATCTTCACCGGCTTCGGGAATTTTACTTTCAAAATATTTACCCGCCATATTAAATGTACGGTTAATAAGATTACCCAGATCGTTTGCAAGATCGTAATTGATTCTGTCAATAATCAGATCTTCATTAAAACGCGCATCCAGCCCGAAAGTCATCTCTTTCAGAAAGAAATACCGTATCTGATCATTGCCGTACTTACTTACAAGATCATGAGGAGTAACCACATTTCCGAGACTCTTCGACATCTTCGCCTCGTCCATATTCCAGTAGCCGTGAACATTAAGATTCATATACGGATCTATGTCAGCAGCCTTGAGCATTGTCGGCCAGAAGATTCCGTGAGGCTTTAAAATATCTTTTGCAATTATATGCTGTACCGCAGGCCAGTACTTTTTATACTTTGAATCATCAGGATAGCCGATCGCGCTGACATAATTAATCAAAGCGTCAAACCATACGTACGTGACAAAATTTTCATCAAAGGGAAGAGGAATCCCCCAGGTAAGCCTGGATACCGGACGCGAGATGCAGAGATCCTCAAGCGCATCCCCTTTCAGCATTGAGAGCACTTCATTTTTATAACGTTCCGGCCTGATAAATTCAGGATTCTTATTAATATGATCAAGAAGCCAGTCCTGATACTTGCTCATTTTGAAAAAGTAGTTTTTCTCTTCGATAAACTGAGGTTCTTTATTGTGCTCGGGGCATTTACCGTCAACAATCTCTTTCTCTGTAAGGAATCGCTCGCAGCCGACACAGTAATTGCCGCCATAACTTCCAAAGTAAATATCACCTTTATCATAAACCTTCTGAAGAATATCCTGTACAACCTTTTTATGCCGCGGTTCAGTTGTGCGGATAAAGTCTGAATAATTAATATTGATGTCATCCCATGCAGACTTGAACTTACCGCTTATTTTGTCGGCATAGTCCTGCGGCGTCATCTTTCCAGCTTCCGCGGCCGTTGCTATTTTATCACCATGCTCATCGGTCCCGGTAAGAAAAAATGAATCATAGCCAAGAGTCAGATGAAGTCTGTGAACAAAATCTGCAAGAATTGTTGTATATGCATGTCCTATATGAGGCTCAGCGTTAACATAATAAATCGGTGTTGTAACATAAAAAACTTTTTCCATTTCCTGCCTCAAAATATCTATTTATCGGGATCTTCATCAATACGGAATAACTCTTCTATAAGCTCTTCCTTAATTCTATGTTTGCCGTCTTTCAATTCCATATCTTTAGTTTTGATATTGAGGAATCGATCCCCTTCTTTAATCATGACGGTCTCTTTAAGCGTATTAACAGAAACAACTTTGAAATTTTTATCTTTGGCGGTAACTATTGAATCAACTTCCGGCATCGTTTCATTGATTTCCCGGTATGTATTATACTCAAAACCGAGGCAGCATAAAAGCCTTCCGCACATCCCTGAAATTTTCATCGAATTAAGATTAAGATTCTGCTCCTTTGCCATCTTTATCGAAACAGGCTCAAACTCCTCCCGCTGATAAAGGCAGCACATGGGCTTGCCGCATGGACCGTAACCGCCTACAATTCTGGCTTCATCTCTCACGCCAATCTGTCTCATCTCTATTCGTGTACGGAAAACAGCCGCAAGCTCTCTTACAAGCTCCCTGAAATCTATTCTGTTTTCAGCGACAAAATAGAAAATAATTTTAGTCTTATCAAAAAGACACTTCACAGAAACCAGTTTCATATCAAGTTTCTTTGCCTTCGATTTCTCACGGCATATGGTAAAGGCCTTTTCCTCAATCGATTCAAGCTCCGGAATTTTGCTCAGATCTTCAGGAGTGGCTTTACGCATAATCTTCCCGGTCACAGGAAGAGATGGATTATTCTGATAACCGCGAATCTTAACTACACGGCCAACATCTATCCCATGCTCAATCTCTACAACACATTGAGAGTTCTGTCTTAAAAAAAAATCATTTGTATCTACAAAATATATCTGATAGCTATTTCTCAGTTTTACTGCTGAAACTTCCATATAATCCTCAACTATTTTATCTACCCGCCCCCCAATCCCCCGGAGGGGGACTTTTAAATCTTTTACAAATTAGAAACCACTGCTTCAGCTCAACTCTCTTTAAGCCCCCCTCCGGGGGGTTTGGGGGGCCACTCTGCGCGCATGTAAGCTTAAAGTCTTAACTATTTTATATCAGCCACGAAAAATCTGCTTCCGGAAAACCGGAAGAGTCTATTTCACTGTAAGAGTACATAAACCCTTTCAGAATATTCTTCACATTCAAATTGTTGCCAAGCCCCTTCTTTAAAGCAAGCAGTATTCTTACAATTTTTGCGGCATCATCACAGGAAACTGCAATCTCATCCGGTATAAACTCCAGCCTGTTTTCAAAACCGTGTCTTACAATAAAGCTGTAAATATTAATAAGTACGGTCAATAATAATTCATTATCCGGCACAATCTTTATATCTGTAAACTTAAACATCTCATTGTTACCGCTCCTGACAAAACCGGAGATAGTACTGCAGATATTTTTTATTTCTCCAAAAAGCGCCTCTTCATGAAGCTTAAGTGCAATCTCGACGGAACCTCCCGAAACAGCTGTAAAAAACTCACTGTCTGCGATTCTCCTGCCCTGTAAATCAATAATTTTAAGGATTTCCTCATCTTTCAAAGGCTGAAAAGGTATCTCAATACATCTCGATATAATGGTCGGCAGTATTCCCGTGCGGCTCTCCGCAATTAAAAATATTTTCGACCTGGAATATGGCTCTTCAATTGTCTTCAGCAGCGCATTCTGTCCTGCGTCAGAAATAGTATCCACCCCATCAATGATAACAGAATAATTCCCCGTTGAAGATGAACGGCAGAGTCTGTCAATAAGCCACCTTACAGAACCGGGCATAAGCTTATCCTTATTACCAACAGGAATTTTACCCTTCTCATCTCTATCAAGAATTATCAGATCGGGATAGGTTCTTGCCGAAATCTGCCTGCATATATTACATTCACCGCATGGTGAATTAGAAGCGCTGCATAAAAATGAGCTTAAAAATCTTTCCGCTATAAGCCGTTTGCCAATACCTCTCTGCCCGGTAAACAGAATTGAATGAGGTATCCCCTCACCGTTTTTCAACGAAGAAAGATATTTTAACTCCCGTTCATGTCCGATTATTCCATTCAAATTCATATAAGATACTTTACAATTTCAGAGAGTACGAGGCATCAATAAACAAGATCAAAGATAAGTCCCCTTATCTCCTCAATGGTTTTAAGCAGATCAAAAGCGTCACTCGAACGTGTTATCATCTGAGCAAGTTTAACGAGATTCTCGTCAATTTTATCAATAACGGTCTTCTCAACCTTCCCCATTCGTTTTTCCCGGCTGGTTAAATCAAGAGTCCGTGATTCAAAACCTTTTTCAAGAATCATCTTCAAAATTTTTTTTATGAGAGCTTTGTACTTTTCAAGCTCGTAAAGTGACTGCGAATCAAGAAATCGTTTCTCCTGATCCTGAAGATCGGTCATAAGCTCTTCTATACTTCCGTGAAAATTAATAGAAATTCTGCTGTCAAGCTCGGTAGTAAAACTGGAGATTTTCGATCCGCCCGAAGAAGCTCTGGTCTTCCCCTTAATCCCCTCTCTCGGCTGCTGTCTGGAATCTGTTCTTGGAATATTAATCATTTTACTATTCAGCTCTCTTATTTATGACGCAATTACCGTCAAATTTAACACCCTCTTCCATAACAAGACTCGGAGTTATAATGTTGCCCTTAATGTCACCAGTGGAAAGAAGAATTACTCTCTCAGTGGCATAAATATTCCCTGAGACTTTCCCGCCGACAACAACAAGCTTGGCCTTGATGTCCGTAATTGCATCTCCGCTCTGCCCTATAAGCACCTTGCCGTGAGTGTCAATTGTTCCCTGAAACTTACCATCTATTCTCAAAAGACCATTAATCTTAAATTCACCCTTGAATTCAGAACCTGTTCCTATGATACTGTTAATGATATTATCTTCATCTATCCTGTTTAATTTTGCCATTTCCATTTCTCGTTTTATTGTATATCCGACATAATTCACATGATTAAATTGATTTCAAGCATATTTTTAATGAATTTATATAATAGAGCCTGTAGCGGATTATTTTCGAGGTGTATACGGTCCGCATACCTGGAAATGCGGGATTTCGGGAGCAACTTTCCCTTAAGCCCGCATTTCCAGGCACAACGCGACGAGCTGTGCCTCTGCCGACATAGAATCAATATTTATTCCTTAACTTTTTAAACAGTTCTATTATACTCCGGTTATAATAAGTTGACAGAATTTATTTATAAATTACCTTCTAAATATATACCCGCACATTTTAATTATACAATTTAAAGCCGTATGAATTTACACTCTTCGGCTCAAAATTAAAAATGCGGGTAAAAAATAAATCACACAATAATTGATCTGTCAGGAGCTTTACATAAATGAAATTAAAAAAATTCTTCCCCATAATACTTTCACTATCTGTCGTATCATGCAGCAGTTTCACAATACTTAAAGATCAGATATCTATAAATGATCTTCTCTCAACAAAAGAGACTATTGACAAATCTACAAACCCCGCGGAAGCTCTGCTGCTGAAAAATAATTTATCGGAAAAAATACTCATTTTAAAAGATATAACCGTTAAAGATATAATTGTATCTACCAATGTAGATTACGACTTCTGTGTCCTTGCAGATTTGCAGTCAGAAAAGGGTCCAATCGAGTGTTATATATATACAAAAAATATCAAGAGGATATCTCAACTTAAAAAAGGGGTGTCAGTAATAAACGTTAAAGGTGAGTTCAGGCGGTATTTCTCCATGCTTGATGACTATTATACAAAAATTGAAATAACAAATTCAATTATTACAATTGCGAAAGAATAATATATGCCGATAACAAAAAAAATAAAAATAACTTCAATATTATTAGCAGCAATTATAATTATATTATTAATCTCTGCTCTAACAACTTATAAATTTCTACAGATATCTTACGACAACAATGAAAAAAGTGATGTCAATTCACTGCTGACTATAACACGGGATAATAAAGGCATCCCTTCAATCACTGCTGAAACAGCAGATGATTTCTATTTTGCTCTGGGTTATCTGCATGCGCAGGACAGACTTGATCTGATCGAGTACCTTCGTTCTATCGCTGCCAGTGACTCCGGAAAGTTTGCAGGAGAAGATGCCGCTCTGCTCAATAATCTCAGCATGACAATTGGATTCACTAAAAATGCCGAAGATATAGCCCTTAAACTTAAAGAGGAAGAAATCAGCGCGCTGACGAATTATGTCCGGGGAATAAATCATTTACGTGAAAAAAACCATGTACGTAATCTGATAAGCCGGGAATGGAAAATTGAAGATGTACTTGCCATACTCTCAATGAAAGAGTGGGCAAACTCTTATCTCAATAATAAAGAACTGATTTTTAATCTTCAAGATACAAAAATAATATCTTCAAAAAATCTTTTCAACGACAACCGGTTATTATATTTTTATAATGATGATGATTTACAGTATCTCTACACCCTGAGACGAATAAAAGAGATAATTGAAAAATATATATGTACCTTCGCAAGAGGAAATTCGATCTACGTCTCCCCGGAATACTCATCTTCCGGAAATGATTCTTTCACCACTCTTAATTATGAAGACAGCTTCAGCATTTACCCCGGTTGGTATCCCGTTAAGATAGAGATAAATGGTAAAAAAACCTATGCCGTTACATATAGCGGTCTCCCCTTTATATTGTCTTTTAAAAATGATTCCGTTTCATTAACTCAGA
The DNA here is from genome assembly GCA_002839285.1 of Spirochaetae bacterium HGW-Spirochaetae-5. Lineage (GTDB taxonomy): Bacteria > Spirochaetota > UBA4802 > UBA4802 > UBA5550 > WRGT01. The sequence goes on from PGXT01000104.1 coordinate 12,458, forward strand.
TAAATATAAATGCCGATTCTCAGAATTTTTATTTATTCGATACCGATTACAGAAACAATGTTATTCACTATAAATCAGCCGGAATATGGAAAGAATACAAATCAGTCCGGATACCCGATCTTTCCGGAAATGAAGTTACCTCGGAAATAAAATGGATTACCGATAAAGGACCTGTTATCAGTGAGCTTATAAACTCTACAAAAAAAGACTCAAGGATACTGGTAATTGATTCCATCCTTCCCGGCGCCGGGTATGTAAATTTACTGCTTAAAATTCCATTTGAAACTGATATCGAAAAGATTAAACAACAGACTCTTTTAAGTGATTCATCATTGAAATGTTTCAATATTTCAAATAACAAAAAAGCCTATAAAGTATATTCAGGTCTTTTAAACCAGTCTGAAAACAGCAACCTGATATTCATAAATGGAAGCAGAAATTTAAAACCGGCTTTTTCAAAAATTGCTATTGTCAGACAGATCTCAGGGCTGGATTATTCAGGAAGCGATCTGACAACGGTTAAAGATCTTCCCGGTGCAGCGAAAAATATAATTTCCAACGATTTTAAAATTGAACGATTTAATATACTATTAGATAAAAAGAAGAATTATGACCTTGAAAAAATAAAAAGTATAATAACAGACGATATTTCGATTGCCGCAGCAAAATTTGCACCCCTTTTCATCGAAATGCTTGGCAACAATCCTTTAACATCATCAAAATTATCAAGAATATACCTTAACGACTGGGATTATTCCGTTAAATCCGGACTTCAATCACCAGCCATCTTTTATACCACACTTCAGTTTTATATCAGTGAATCATATAAAGACGATTTCGGTAAAGATTCCGATTTTAATTTCAATAGTACTTATCTACTTTTCCCTGAATTTTATAAAGAGTTTCAAAAAAGATCCAGTACTCTTTTCGACAAATCAGATACTCCTGCAATTGAAAGCAGAGAGACTATTTTTGACACTGCATTTCTCAGTGCAATGCGTTTTTTAAACAGAATCGAAGGTCCGTTAATGGAAAACTGGAAATGGGGGCTTATCAATAAATCAGCCTATGATCTTCATGATGAAAAACATAAAATCATATCACAATTTTTCCGTCCTGAGCAATCTCCTCTTTCTGGAGGACCCGATACAGTTTTAAGCATAATTCAGGATAATGAATTCAAAACAGTTTCATCCACATCATTTTTATCCATCATGAATAATGATGCTTTCCATTTCAAAATGTTTTCCGGTTACTCAACATCAGCTCTATCCGATTTTTATTACGGCAGTAATATTATTGGTGAATTCGAAAATATAAATTTCACCAATCAGAAATATAAAACAACTTTCAGTAATAAATAACATACTTTTCAGGTAGCAGTTTATTTTTCAGGCACAGCGCTTCTCGCTGCGCCTGAAATGGGGGAGTCGCTGCCGTAATCACCTCTTTCGATGTATACAAAGCATATGCACCTCCGGAAATAATTTTCTGCACCCTTTTCAATATAAACAAAAAAGAGAGGATGACTTGCGCCACCCTCTCTTTTTATATATAGAATGAAATGTTTTACTAAGATTTATCTTAGTACATTCCGCCCATTCCACCCATGCCGCCCATTCCGCCGCCTGGCATTCCGCCCATACCTTTGTCGTCCTCTTTATCAGTAATGAGAACTTCTGTAGTACAAAGCATACCTGCAACAGATGCTGCATTCTGCAGAGCTGAACGGACAACTTTAGCAGGATCGATAATACCTGCATCAATCATATTCACCCATGTTAATGAATATGCGTTAAATCCGATACCCGGTTTCTCTTCCTTGGCTTTTTCAACTATAACAGATCCTTCAAGACCTGCATTAGAAGCAATCTGCTTCATCGGCGCCTCAATAGCTCTTCCAATGATTTCAGCTCCGATTTTCTCGTCACCTTCAAGTTTAGCTGCAACTTCTTTAACTGTTTTCTGAGCATGAATCAGAGTCAATCCGCCCCCTGGCACAATCCCCTCTTCAACAGCGGATCTTGTAGCAGAAAGAGCATCTTCTACTCTTGCTTTTTTCTCTTTTAACTCAACTTCAGTAGCAGCACCAACGTTGATAACCGCAACACCGCCTGCAAGTTTAGCTTTTCTCTCCTGAAGTTTCTCGATATCATATTCAGATGTGGATTCTTCAATCTGCTTCTGGATCTGAACTATTCTTGACTGAACTTCCTTCTGAACCCCTGCACCTTCGATGATTGTAGTATTCTCTTTATCTACGATGATCTTTTTTGCAGTTCCAAGCATTTCAAGAGTTGTATTCTCAAGCTTCATACCAAGATCTTCAGAAACAACCTGTCCTCTTGTAAGAATTGCAATATCTTCAAGCATTGCTTTTCTTCTATCACCAAAACCTGGAGCTTTAACAGCTACACAAGTAATTGTTTTTCTAAGAGTATTTACAACTATAGTAGCAAGAGCTTCCCCTTCTACTTCTTCAGAAATGATAAGAAGCGGTCTTCCAGCCTGAGCAACTTTCTCAAGAACAGGAAGAAGATCTTTCATTGTTGATATTTTCTTGTCATGGATAAGAATAAGCGCGTTATCAAGAACAGCCTGCATAGTTTCAGGATTTGTTGCCATGTAAGGAGAGATATAACCTCTGTCAAACTGCATTCCCTCAACTACTTCAAGAGTTGTTTCGATAGACTTAGCCTCTTCTACAGTTATAACTCCATCTTTACCGACTTTATCCATTGCATCAGCAATAAGATTTCCGATTTCCATATCGTTATTGGCAGAGATAGATGCAACCTGTGCAATCTCTTTCTTGTCTTTGATCTCTCTTGAAACAGAAGCTATATAATTAACAGCAGCTTCAACAGCTTTGTCAATTCCTCTCTTAAGATCCATAGGATTTGCGCCGGCTGTTACATTTTTCAGACTCTCTTTGTAAATTGCAGCAGCAAGAATTGTTGCAGTAGTTGTACCATCACCAGCGATATCGTTAGTTTTGATAGCAACTTCTTTAACCATCTGCGCGCCCATGTTCTCAAAAGCGTCTTCAAGCTCAATTTCTCTAGCAACAGTCACACCATCTTTTGTTACTGTAGGTGCACCGAATTTTTTATCAATCGCTACGTTTCTTCCACGTGGCCCGAGAGTAACCTGTACTGCATCAGAAAGTTTTAATACTCCCTCAAGAATAGCTCTTCTCGCTTCATCATTATACTTTAATATCTTTGCCATTTTGATCACCTTTTATGAAATTTTAAGTTAAAATTGATTAGTCTATTACTACTAAAATATCATGCTCATTAAGGATTAGATAATCTTTATCCTCATATTTCAGTTCCACACCTGCGTATTTCCCGAAAAGAACTTTATCACCAACTTTTACTCTCATTGGAACAAGATCTTTTCCGTCAAGTCTCCCTTCTCCTGTAGCAACAACTTTACCACGTGAAGGTTTTTCCTTTGCTGTGTCGGGAACATACAGGGAACCCACTTTTGCAATCTCATCATCGATCAGTTCTACTAAAACTCTGTCACCTATCGGTTTTATAGCCATATTAGCCTCCTTAAGAATTAATATAGGTTTTTATTTGAATTCTAAATTTCAAATTGTTAGCACTCACCTTAACGAGTGCTAACAATTCAATTATATAAATGCGCTTCTTTATTTCAAGATTAATTTGATAAAAAATAGCAATATTAATTAAAAAATTGTAAAAGGAGTTTCAACCAAGGGGTAAAACTGAACAAAAATGCTTAAAGAGCAAGATAATCAGACTTACCCCCTCTTTTTTCCATAACTCTGCAGTCTTCAATGACCATATTTTTATCAACAGCTTTACACATATCATAAATTGTAAGAGCCGCAACAGATGCCGCGGTCAATGCTTCCATTTCAACGCCAGTTTTACCACTAAGTTTAACTTCCGCCAAAATTGCAACACCGGATCTGTCTCTATCAAGCTTTATTGTCACGTCGATATAATCAAGTTTTGGGGAGAAGTCTATTTGCAATTGCATCAACAGTTGCTGAATCCATTCTGACAAAAGAACATGCTTTAGCATATCTTTCTGTTGAAGTTTTAGGGCTGATATCAACCATAACAGCCCTTCCTTCATCATTATAATGAGAAAAATCGGACATTCTTCTTAACCTTTTTTGAAATATTTATAGATATACTTAATTATTCCAAATAAGATGTAAATCGAGGCAACAGTGAAAATTGCCCAGGCTTTAAAAATAATTAACAGGGATATAAATACAAAAGCGGTTATCGCAGCTGGAGCTTTCCCCTTTTTCCATACATCTGAAAAAAACTTGGTATAATCAACCTTTGAAACCATGAGCAAAGCAATAATTATATAAAAAACAGCAAATGCATATACATTTACATCATAACCAATCTCACCAAAATAAAATGTATTTACACTATATAAAGCAGGTACAATCCCTACAATAATCCCCGCGGGCGGTGACGGGAGCCCTGTAAAACCACTTCCACCCTCTTCACAATTAAATCTCGCTAGCCTGTACACAGCGCAAACAGGAAAAACAGCGGCAACAGCCATCCCGGTATTAAAACCGAAAAATTCAGGGAACTGGTAAAGAAAAGCCTGATACGCCACTACCCCCGGAGCAATGCCGTAAGATACAGCATCGGCAAGAGAGTCA